>JBDOLX010000060.1 GCA_039832905.1 Desulfurobacteriaceae bacterium
ATAGCCAATATGTTTCAGGCGATGAATTCGGGATGAAGGGCATAACAAAGCAGTTATTGGTTGTAGTTTAGTTTGGCATGAGAGTTTTTATTGGACAAAGCACATTACCTCTTTCCTCTGTTTCTTCAGATTGGGAACCACTTGTAAACTTCACTAAGATGTTCAGTATTTTTTCTTTATTTAAAACCATTTTGGAATATTTAATTTCACCGTATTTGTCTATAAGATAACTTTCTATTTCTTCTTTTTCTTCTCCTCCAAGTATCTCTATCAATGTTTCCCAATCGTCATAGAAGTATTCTTGTAGTAAAGGAAGAACTTTATTTGCTAGTATATTTATAAATTCTTCGGTTTTCTTTTCTTCTGGAACTTTCTTTAATGAAATGAAGTAAGCATGTCCGATTGTGAAATCTTTTCCCTTCTTTTCTTTTATCTTTCTGTTAAGTTTTTCTAAAAACGCTTTGAAGTTTAAATCTCCGATGCTAATTCCTTTGAATAGGTTTTCATCAGGTAGAAACTCTTCAAAGTTAAATCTTCTTCTCAATGCTGCATCAAGAAGAACTATACTTCTGTCTGCTGTATTCATCGTTCCAATGATGTAAAGGTTTTTTGGAACACTAAAGATTTCTCTAGAGTAAGGGAGTATTAAACACATTTCTTCCTTTTCTCCTAATCTTTTCGCATCTTCAATTAAAGTTATCAGTTCACCAAAGATAGAAGGAATGTTTCCTCTGTTAATTTCATCTATGATGAGAACAACATTTTCTGCATTTTCAAAGTCAAAGCTGCTATTTCCTTTGAAATGTTCTCTAAGGTACTTTTGTACTTGTTTTTTCATATCTTCGTAATCTTCAAAACCTTTTTCTCTTTTACTTTTCTCTAAAGCGTGCCATAAAGCATGGTAAGTAACAACTTTGAATATTCCGTCTTTCACCTTATAACGTATATTTCCATTTTCGTCCGTTTCAGCCCAAATTCCTTCCATAAATGTCTCATAAGAAGTAGAAGGATGAAAAGTGATAAAGGCTATTCTCCAATCTCCATCACTTTCAGAAGTAAAAAGTAATCTCTTAAATTCTTCCTCTATATTTCCTACTTTTTTACTCTTTTTCACTATTTCAACTGCCCTTTTTCTTATGTTGTATGTCTTACCAGTTCCAGGAGGTCCATAAAAAATGGTGTTAAGGTTAAATTCAGAATGTGCGTTTTCTGTTCGGGTTTCCCCAAGATCGTTCTGAGGAAAGGAAAAAGAGACAGTTTCTTCTTCTTGTTTTTCCAAACATTCTTTTTCTTCTTGCTTTCTTCTGTTTAGTAAAAATCCAACTTTTACCATAGAGTTAAATCCTAATTTTATACGAAGGTCATTAAGCTCAATCAAGAAATACTTAAGACAGCTAAGATTTCTTGAATCATCTCCAACACATCTATCTTTTCTCCCTCCATATGTAGGATTATGGTGTTCAGTTATCTTTTCCCACCATTTTTTTATAACGATAGTAGCTATGTTATCAGAAACCGGGATATAAAACTCAGGATTAATAATGTGTGCTAATGAAGTTATAAAAGCATTGACGTTTCCATAACCTTCTCTCTGAAGCTTTTTCACTTCATTTATAAATTCTTCTATCTTTTCTCTGTAGTTATTATTGGCTGTT
>JBDOLX010000061.1 GCA_039832905.1 Desulfurobacteriaceae bacterium
GGAAGGATAACTGTCAAGTTCCATAATCCCCTCTTTGTTGGTGAAGAAGTGGAAGTTATAGCAGAAATAAAGGAAAATAGAAGGAAAATAAAGATTACTAAAGCAGAAATGAAAAGAACTTCCGATGGAAAGAAAATAGCTGAAGCAGAAGCAATAATGTTTGTTAAAAGGGAGAATAGATGAAAAAGTTGTTCTTTACACTTCTTTTCGTCCTATTTCCAGTAATTTCTTTCTCTCAAGAGGTAAAAATCTTAATAGATGCCGTTTCAGTAAGAGATTCCGTAAATGGAGAGATAGTTAGAACGTTAAACAGTGGTGAAAAAGAGGAACTCTTTAACGTTTATGGATACTGGGGGAAAGTTAAGGGCGGTTGGCTAAACTTAGACTACACCGATTACTCTTTCCCAGACTTTTCCGTTACAGCTGAGGTTAAATTAAGTATAGGGGTAGTTCTTGTTCATTCTAAAGCAGAAACCGACTCTGGAGAAATAGAATTAAAGCCTAATGATGTTATCTTCTTTAAAACCGAAAAAAACGGGAAAATTTTCGGTCTCTTTAACAAAAAAGCAGTTGCTATTAACCTTAATGATATTGAATTAAAAGAGTTAAACTTTAAAGTGGTTAACTTAAATAGACCTGTAAAGCTGTTTTCTGAAAGTGGAGAAGAGACCGTAGTTTTTCCAGGAGAGACCGTTCTTTTTGAAGAGGGAGGAAAAGTTCTTTACAAAAACCATTTGTGGGCTAGTTTTCTTTTTACAGATATTAAAACAAAAGAACCTTCTTTAACCTCGTTGGAAGAAGAAATAAACCACCTAATAGATATCTTCAACAGTGCAAAATATTCCTCTCCAATTTCGGAAAGAATAGGTTATTACGTAAAATTGCTCCCTGTTGATGTTAATTCATTTGAAGTTTTGGAAACACCAACAGGATTAGGTCTTAAAATAAGACTTAAATATCAGTTTTTCTATAAGGACGGCAAACCGGTTAAAGGAAGAAAAACAAGGTTTATTCTTAAGAAATCAAATTTCAACTTTTGGAAAACGATTTCAGAACTTTGTTTCAGATATGGGGTTAACAAGTTTGTGGAAATTGAGGTTTACCGCTTTAATGGAGAAAACGACTTTGAGAAGGAAGGTTTCATAGCTTCGAGCTATCACTATTACAAAGAGAACAAACTCTCTTCCCTTAGTGACTTCATAAATAACTCTGAATCCGAATTTAGCAACGATCTATGGTTCTTTGCTGACGAAGTTTATGAGAGGTTGGAAAATGGGGATTAAAGAAAACGTTGAAAGGATAAAAGAAAGGATAAAAATTGCTTGTGAGAAAGCTGATAGAAATCCTGACGAAGTTCTTCTTCTTGCTGCTTCAAAGACAAGAACTCCTGAAGAAATAAAGGAAGCTTTCTTAGCAGGAATTAAGCTTTTTGGAGAAAATAGAGTTCAAGAAGCAAGGGAGAAAATTCCTAAACTTTCCGATCTTCCTATTGAATGGCATATGATAGGACATCTCCAGACAAACAAGGTAAAGTATGCTGTAAATCTTTTCAGCGTTATTGAGTCTTTGGATTCAAAAAAACTTGCAGATGAACTTGAGAAGAGATTGGAAAAAGTCAAGAAAACAATGGATGTCTTCATAGAAGTAAAGCTTTCCAAAGAACCTACGAAGCACGGTTGTAGTCCTAGCGAGGTCTTAGAGCTTGCAAAGTATGTTCTTTCTAAAAAGCATTTAAAACTCAAAGGTTTAATGACCGTTCCACCATACTCTGAAGACTTAGAGTTTGTAAGACCTTACTTTAGAAAATTGAGAGAAATAAGGAATAAGCTACAGGACGATTTGGGAATACCTATTCCACATCTTTCTATGGGAATGTCTCACGATTTTGAGGTTGCAATAGAGGAAGGGGCTACAATTGTTAGAATTGGAACAGCTATCTTTGGAGAAAGAAAATATTAAGTAAAGTGGAGGAACTATGGCTAAGAAGGAATTAATAGTTTATGTAAAAAATGCCAATAATAAAAAGGTAGTTACTGCCGCTCTTGAGTCAGGAGTTTTCGCGCTTTTACTTGAAAAGCCTGAAAGCAAAAAGGTGAAACAGCTCGCTAAGGTCAAAACAATAGCGCCAGATGGGGATTATAAGCTCGGAGAAGAATTTGTAATTGTTGAAATAAAAGGAAAAGAGGACGAAGAAAGGGCAGCTACTCTTTTAAAGCAAGGGAAGAATGTAATAGTAAAAACGACAGACTGGACAATCATTCCTCTTGAAAACCTTCTTGCTCAAGGTGATAACGTTTACGCTTGGGTAAGGAACACCGAAGAGGCTAAAACTGCTATAACAATCCTTGAAAAAGGAGTTAAAGGCGTAGTTTTGGATACTGAAGACGTAAACGAAATAAAGCTTGCGGGACAAGAGATAAACCTTGGAGGAGAGAAATTAAATCTAGAGGTAGCGAAAATAAAAAGAGTAAAACCTCTTGGAATGTGCGATAGAGTCTGTATAGATACTTGCACTAATCTTACTCGTGGAGAAGGGGCTTTAGTTGGGAACTCCTCTGCTGGAATGTTTTTAGTTCACGCTGAAACAGAATCCAACCCTTATGTTGCGGCAAGACCTTTTAGGGTAAACGCGGGTGCTGTTCATATGTATGTAAGACTTCCAAACGGAAGAACAAAGTACCTTTCTGAAATAGAAAGTGGTGATGAAATAATGATTTACAACTACAAAGGAGAAGGTAAAATCGTTTACGTTGGCAGAGCAAAGGTAGAAAAAAGACCAATGCTCTTAATAGAAGCAGAAACCAAAGATGGAAAGAAAGTTGCTGGGATCTTGCAGAATGCAGAAACCATTAGGCTTACTGCCCCTGATGGGACACCAGTTTCTGTAGTGGAACTAAAAGAGGGAGATGAAGTTCTGGTTTACACAGAAGAACCAGGAAGACACTTTGGAATGAAAGTTAAGGAAAGCATAGTTGAAAAATAACTCTTTTAGAGGTTGGAGATGGAAGACTTTTTCAGAGAACTAATGGCTGACGCTCTAGGAAAATCTAAAGAAGAGCTTTCAGAAATCTTAGGAGAACCAGATAAGATTTGCGATATATTCGTTCAAAGAGTTTACTTAGATGAGTCACTAAAAAAATTTCTTTGGGGAGTTTCTGTCGTTATTTTTGATGGAGACGAGCTTGTGGAGTCTTCTACTTACGCAACCTTTTACAATTGGAACTTGGCAAAACGATACGCAAAGGCTTTAGAAAAGTTTTTTAAAGAACAAGGTTTTGAGACAAACTTGAAAGGAGAACTTGGAGAATGAGGGCGTTAGTTACTGGAGGGGCAGGTTTTATAGGTTCCAATTTGGCTTTGGAACTTCAAAGAAGGTATAAAAACGCTGAAATTTTTGTTCTTGATGATTTTTCTTCTGGATATTTTAAGAACTTAATAGGTTTTGAGGGAGAAATAATTACAGGTTCAATTACAGAAAAAGATACAATAGAAAAGCTAAGAAAGTACAACTTTGATGTTATTTTCCACCAAGCCGCAAACGTTAACACAGTAGACTCAAACCAAAGAAGAATGATGGAAATAAACTGTGAAGCTTTTAAGGAACTTCTAGAAGTTGCTAGAGAGCAAAAAGCAAAAGTTGTTTACGCTTCTTCTGCCGCTGTTTATGGGAACGGCCCTGCTCCTATGAAGGTGGACCAACCTATGACACCAGAGAATGTTTACGGATTTTCTAAGGCTATGATGGATAACCTAGCTAAAAAGTTTATAAAAGAAAATCCAGAGATACAAGTTGTAGGGCTTAGATACTTTAACGTTTATGGACCTCGTGAAACTCACAAAGGAAAAATGGCTAGTATGGTTCTTCAATTAACAGTTCAGATACTTAAAGGGAAAAGACCAAGGCTTTTTAAGTGGGGGGAGCAAAAGAGGGATTTTGTCTACGTTATGGACTGTGTTGAGGCCAACATTAAAGGCTTTGAATCTGAGAAAAGCGGAATTGTAAATGTTGGAACTGGAAGAGCAAGAGCTTTCAACGAAGTTGTGGAAGTAATTAAAAAAACTTTAGGTATCAATGTAGAAACAGAGTATTTTGACAACCCTTACGACTTTTATCAAAACTTTACAGAAGCAGACCTCACCAAAACAAAAGAAGTACTAGGATGGTGCCCAACCACACAAATAGAAGAAGGAATACCTGCTTATATAGATTGGATAAAAGAAAATGTTGATATAGAAAAACTTCCTTACTAATTCTCTACTCTTCCCCTTTTCCTTTTTCCTTCCTTTTTAACTCTTTGAGGACTTGGTATTTTTGTTTAAATGCAATATTTTTGAAACTACCTTAAAAAGATGTTTTAATATAGTTGACACGAAGGTTTAATATAGCTAAATTAAAATTTAAGGAATAAGGAGGATGGGCGGTGATAGACAAGGATACTCCGGTATACATGATAAGTATAGTAGCAAAGATAGCAGGAGTTCATCCTCAAACTCTCCGGTTCTATGAGAATGAGGGGCTTATTAAACCTTCAAGAACTGCTGGTAAAACAAGGCTTTACTCTGAACGGGACTTAGTCAGAATTAAAAGGATTGTATCCCTTACCCGTGAAAGGGGTGTGAACGTGGCGGGAACTCATATTGTCCTCAACCTTGAGGACGACATAGAAAGACTTTTTGTAGAAATTGCTAAGCATCTTGATGCAGCCGCAAAGGAGGCTGTGGTTTCTGTACTTAAAAAGATGAAATTTACAGAACTTGATGTAGAAAAACTTTTAGAAATCTTAGAAAAGTAGGCAGTAAATACTGCCTAACAACTTAAACCAAAAACAAAAAGGAGGGATATGATGAACATCTGGGATATTTTAAGCGGAAGAGCAAAGGATGCAATTCTTCTTTCTCAAGAAGTTGCAAGACAGCTTGGAGAAAGATATGTAGATACTGAGCATCTCTTACTTGCTATGGTAGAACTTCCTGGCTCTCCAGTACTTGATATTTTCACACTCAGTGGACATGACCCTATAAGAGCTAAGAAGTTTATTAGGGAACAAGTTGACAGGGTAGGAAGGTTAGGAATTCCTGCAAGCTACACAGGATACAGTGAGATTTACATTACTCCTACCCTGAAGAAAGTATTCGACGCAGCTATCGATATTGCCCGCCAGATGAAAGCAGGAAGTGTGGACATTGAACATCTATTCCTTGCATTCTATGAAGTTCCGGAAGGAATGGCATACAGAATTTTACTAAAACTTGGTCTTGAGAGAGAAGAAGCACTCACTGCTGTTAAGAAATACAGAGCAGGTAGAGCCAAACTTTCAAGAGAAATTGGTGCTAAAGCCAAAAGAGGAGGAAGAAGGGTTCCTGAAATCTTACGTAAGTTTGGAATCGACCTTACGGGACTTGCCGAAGAGGGTAAGCTTGATCCTGTAATTGACAGAGAGAATGAAATTAAAAGAGTTATTCAAATTCTTTCTAGAAGAACCAAGAACAATCCTGTCCTTGTAGGACCTGCAGGGGTTGGAAAAACTGCAATTGTTGAAGGGGTTGCCCAAAAAATTGCAAATGGAGAAGTTCCAGAAGAGTTAAAGGATAAAAGAATTGTTGCCCTTGATATGGCAGCACTTGTAGCGGGAACAAAGTACCGTGGTGAGTTTGAAGAAAGATTAAAGCAAGTACTTGATGCTGTTAAAGAAGAGGGTAACATAATTCTCTTTATTGACGAACTTCACACAGTTGTTGGAGCAGGTGCAGCAGAAGGTTCTATGGATGCTGCAAACATTATGAAACCTGCTCTTGCAAGGGGAGAATTTAGAGTTATTGGTGCTACAACTGTAGATGAGTTTAGAAAGTACATCGAAAAAGATCCTGCACTCGAAAGAAGATTTGCACCTGTTTGGGTAGAAGAACCAAGCATTGAGAGTGCTATCAAGATGTTAAAAGGTCTTAAACCTAAGCTTGAAGAACACCACAAAGTTAAGATCACTGACGATGCAATAGAGGCTGCTGTTAAGCTTTCCAAGAAGTACATCCAAGGAAGGTACTTACCAGATAAAGCTATCGACGTTCTTGATGAAGCTTGTGCAAGAAAGAAGATAGAAGCTACTTACAACCTTCCAGAACTAACAGAACTTAAAGAAAAGCTCCATGCTTTAAGAGCGGAACTAGATGAAGCTGTTAAGGCTGAAGAGTTTGATAAGGCTGCAAAGCTTAAGAAGGAGATTAAGGATATTGAAGCTAAGATAAAAGAAATTGAAGAAAAGCAAGAAAAGGCTAAAGAACAGGGAGAGAGCTTACCTACTGTAACGGCAGAAGATGTTGCAGAAGTAATTTCCGAAATGACAGGTATTCCTGCTTCTAAGCTTCAAGAGGAAGAGATTCAAAAACTCCTTAAAATGGAAGAAGAACTCCACAAGAGGGTTATTGGTCAAGAAAGAGCCATTAAAGCGATTTCTGAAGCCATTAGACGTGCAAGGGCAGGACTTCAACCTCCAAACAGACCTCTTGGTTCATTCCTCTTCCTTGGACCAACAGGCGTTGGTAAGACAGAACTAGCGAAAACCCTTGCTGAATATCTATTTGGTGACGAAACTGCAATCGTTAGATTTGACATGTCTGAGTATATGGAAAAACATGCCGTATCCAAACTTATAGGTGCACCTCCTGGATACGTTGGATATGAGGAAGGTGGACAGCTTACAGAGGCTGTTAGACGTAAACCTTACAGCGTGATCTTACTTGATGAAATAGAGAAAGCTCACCCAGATGTGTTTAACATTCTCTTACAAATCCTGGACGATGGAAGACTTACAGATGCAAAAGGAAGAACCGTTGACTTTAGCAACACAGTGATAATCATGACCTCCAACGTTGGTTCTGAAAAGATAATGAACCTTTCTAAGGAAGAGTTCGAGAAGAAGTACGATGAAATTAAAGAGCAAATAATGAACGAACTGAAACTTAGATTTAGACCTGAGTTCTTAAACAGAATAGATGAGATTATCATTTTCCATCCTCTTTCTGAGGATGAGATTAAGCAGATTGTTGATTTGCTTATTGCTAAACTTAACAAGCGTCTTGAAGACAGAGGAATTAAGATTGTTCTCACAGAAGAAGCTAAATCTGCACTTGCAAAGCGTGGATATGTGCCAGAGTTTGGTGCAAGACCTCTAAGAAGAACAATTCAAAGGGACATTGAGACTCCACTATCTGTGAAGATTTTGGAAGGAACGGTCAAGGACGGAGACACCGTTAAAGTTGACTACGATAAGGAAAAGGGCGAGTTTACCTTTGAAGTAGAAAGAGATATTCCTCCTAAAAAGGCAGAGATAAAAACTAAAGATGAAGAAACTTCTGAATCTAATGAAAACGAGGAAAATAAGGATGACTAATCTAGGGGGCTATGCCCCCCTTTTTTATTTTAACTTTTCTTCCAATATATCTTTAACTTGTGCTACGTCTTTATCTCCTCTTCCAGAGAGATTAATAACGACAAGTTGTCCTTTTAGATTTTCTTTATTTCTTATTACCCAAGCAACTGCATGTGAACTTTCAAGAGCAGGAATTATCCCTTCTGTCCTTGAGAGAATCTGAAAGGCCTCTAAAGCTTCTTCGTCAGTAACAGCAAAATATTCAGCTCTCTTTATATCCTTTAATAAGGAATGTTCTGGTCCTACTCCAGGATAATCAAGCCCTGCAGATACAGAGTGGGTAGGAGTTATTTGTCCATCTTCCGTTTGTAAAACGTAGGATTTAGCTCCGTGAAAGACTCCCACAGTTCCTTTACACAAGGTTGCAGCATGTTTATCGGTATCAAGTCCATACCCACCAGCTTCAACTCCAACTAGTCTCACGCTTTTTTCTTCAATGAAAGGATAAAACATCCCTATTGCATTGCTTCCACCACCGACACAAGCAACAATGGTATCTGGAAGTCTTCCCTCTTTTTGTAGTATCTGTTCTTTAGTTTCGTTTCCTATCACAGACTGAAAATCCCTAACCATTTCTGGATAAGGATGGGGACCAACGGCAGAACCGATGATGTAGTGGGTTGTTCTAACGTTTGTAACCCAATCCCTTAAAGCTTCATTTACAGCATCTTTTAAAGTTCTGCTACCACTTTTTACAACTTCTACTTTAGCCCCTAGAAGTTCCATTCTAAAAACGTTTAAAGCTTGTCTCCTTACGTCCTCTTCTCCCATGTAAACAACACACTCTAAACCTAAGAAAGCACAAGCTGTAGCAGTAGCAACTCCGTGCTGTCCTGCACCTGTTTCAGCGATAATCCTTCTTTTTCCCATACGTTTTGCTAAGAGTGCCTGTCCAAGAGCATTGTTTATCTTGTGGGCACCAGTATGGTTTAAGTCTTCCCTTTTTAAGTAAACCTTTATACCGTTTCCAAGATACTCAGAAAACCTTTGGGCATACTGTAAAGGAGTAGGACGTCCAACGTACTCTCTTAGAAGATCTTTAAATTCTTCTTGAAAGGAAGGATCCTTTTTTATCCTGTGGTAATTTTCTTCAAGTTCAGATAGTGCTGCCATTAACGTTTCAGGAACATACTTTCCACCGTATATACCGAATTTCCCTTTCTCATCTGGGTAGTTATACAAAGCAAACCTCCTACTTAATCACTCCAGCCGCAATTCCCCACCTGTGGGCATACATTCTACCGTAAGGTCTTGTACTTACAGGGACAATCTTGGTAAACGGTTCAGAAAGAACTTCATCAAGAGAAATGTTAAAAGCCTCACAAAAACCTTTAAGTTCCTCTTTTAGAATTTTCATATCTTCATCGTTTACCTCAAAAACCTTAACTTCCTTACCCAAGTATCTTTCGGGAACTTCCCCTCTAACGAAAATTACTCCTCCGTGCATACCGGTTGCACAGTAATCTCCTACGATATCTTCTCCTGCTTTTCTATTAAGTCCCAATAGAATCAGCCTTCCGCCTGCCATGTACTCACCAAAAAAGTTTCCAGCTTTCCCACCAACAATAAAGGTTGGAATTAAATCTTTGTATCCTTTCATATGGATTCCTACTCTATAGCCCACATCTCCTTCTATGTAAACTTTTCCTCCCCTCATTCCATATCCGCAAACGTCTCCAGCATGCCCTCTAACAACTATCTTTCCAGTCATCATTGTGTTTCCAACACCATCTTGGGCGTTGCCAAAAACTTCTATTTCAGGACCATAGAGGAAAATTCCAAGGTCGTTTCCAGCAGTCCCGTAAACTTCAATCTTTACGTTTCCTCTAATTCCTGTTCCTATGTATCTCTGACCGTAAACTTCTTTGAGAATAATTTTTTTAGTCCCTTCCTTAACAAGCTCTTTAATCTTTTCATTTACTACTCTATAGTGAGTAGTTCCACAAACTATTTCAAAAACATTTTCTTCCACTTTTCTAACTTCCATTCTATCCCTCACGCCTTCAAGGTTATTCTTAGGTAGGTTGGCAAGAATCTTTATCTTGACACCTATTTAAAAGAACGATAACTGGTTCTCCAGCTCTTGGCATCCAAACTTTTTCTGGATCTTTACAAATAACTTTAATTGCAGATTCTTCACTTGCCATGTAGACAGTTTCTCCTTTCTCAGCAACGACAAAAGGTCTTAGTTTAATTCTATCGTTAAAGCCTATAACTCCATCTCTAAAAGCAAAAAGCATTGCAAAAGGTCCGTTAAGCATTGCTGGAGCATAAACTGTTCTTATCATCTTTATCATTTCAAAAAGCTTTTCATCTCCAATTTCTTTGTAGCGGTTTACATCTTTCCAGAACGGAGATGCCATTGCCATAAAGACTGCTTTTATTGGAAGTTTGTGTTTTCTAAAGAGAAGATCAAAAAGGTATGCTGCAACTTCTGTATCTGTCAAAAGAGTACATTTATATCCAAACATCTCTACGTATCTTTTATTTGTTCCGTAAGAGGTAATCTCTCCGTTATGAACGATTGCCCAGTCAAGAAGAGTAAATGGGTGTGCTCCTCCCCACCATCCAGGGGTGTTGGTTGGGAAGCGGGTGTGAGCAAGCCAAATATACCCTTCGTATTCCTTTATTTCAAAAAAATCACCTATTTCATCAGGGTGTCCAACTCCTTTGAATGCACCCATATTCTTTCCACTGGATATTACATAAGCACCTTTAACGCCATCGTTTATTGTCATTACAGCTCTTACAACCATATCCTCTTCACTTTCTAATGGAAGCCTTGCATCTTCTTTAGGTTCTACAAAATACCTATAAAAGACTGGAGGAGTTGTTTTCTTGTAAAGGGAAGGAACGCTCTTAGTAGGAATTATCTCACTCTTAACTATCTTGAAAAATTTGGTTAAGACCGCTTTTACTTCAGGTTCTACATCTAAGCTGTCAAGCATAACGTGGAAAGCGTAATATTCTGCCATATCTGGATAGATACCGTAAGCGGCATAACCTGCACCCATTCCGTTTCCACGTTCTTTCATGGAAGATATGGATTCATAAATGAATTTCCCGGAAATTGCTTTCCCATCTTTGTTCACTATTCCTGCAAGACCGCAACCGGACATTTCACTATAGCAAGCCATTACACAGCCCTCCAATCCTTGTAAGCCGTCTTATCCTCTACAAGCTTTTCCTGTCTCCACCAGCTTGGAAGATCGACTAATCCGAAATCAAGGGACACAAGCCTGTCTTTGATGTTAGAAACGTCAATTTTCTGCCTTATCAGGTTGGTTAGGATACCCACCCTATCTATTTCTCCAATAGCAACAAAACCTACAAGCTTTCCGTCTTTAATTATTGCTTTTCTATAGTAACCCTCTTCTTCAAACCTATCGTTAACAATAACTTCAAAAGACTCGTCAGGTGGATCTACAATACCTGCATTTAGAACAGGTTTCTCTAAAAACTTTAAAGAGTTGAGAGGAATTCCTCCTAAGTACTTTATTTCCTTTCCAGCCATATTTAAACCGGCTATGAGACCTTGCTCAAAAGCAAGAGGAAATAGAGGTAAATTCTTTCTAACCCCATCTGTAATGTCTATACACTCTATACAATCACCAGCAGCATAGATGTCAGGAATGTTCGTTCTCATGTGTTCGTCTGTAATTATTCCTCTATTTACCTCTATTCCAGCATCTTTAGCAAGATCCACATTTGGTCTTACACCAATTGCTATAACAACAGCACCGGCTTCTAAAAACTCACCGCTTTTAAGCTTAACACCTTTTACTTTTTTATCTCCTAGGATTTCCTCTACAGTATTGTTGAAGATGAATTCAACTCCCTTATCCCTTAACATCTTTTCTACTATCTGTGAACCCCTCTCATCAAGCGCCTTTCCAAGAACTCTATTAAGCAGTTCAACAACAACAACTTCTTTGTTTATCTCTCTTAAGAAATAAGCGACTTCTAGACCTATAAAACCGGAACCAATTACTACCACTTTGTTAACATTATTCTCTTTTAAATATTCCTTAAAGTCTTTAGCACTCTTTAACTCTGTAAATGTAAATACTCCTTCCTTATCACTACCTAAAATTGGAGGAACAAAAGGAACAGCACCGGTTGATATTAGAAGTTTATCGTAAGGGATGGTTTCTCCATCTTCAAGAATGACTTTCTTTTCACTGGAATCTATTTTTACAGCTTTTTTCCTAAGTTTTTGTTCTACTTTGTTAACGCTAAAGAAATCTTCATCTCTATAAATGAGCTTTTCCTCTGGGAAATCTACAAGAACATCGGCAATCATAGGCTTTGAATAACACCTATCTTCATAAGAGATGACAACTATTTCACCCTCTTTGTCAACTTTCCTAATTCCTGTAATGCACCCAACGGCTGCGGCACTGTTTCCTATGATTACGTATCTCATTCTCCTTACCTCTCAAAGTCATAAATGAGTGCTCTATTGGGACACGCTTCAACACAAGCTGGGAAATTCCTTCCTTCACATAAATCACACTTAAAGGAGTGTTTCCTTTCTACAAACGGATGGGCTGCTCCAAATGGACAAACTAGAACGCATCCCCAACAACCTACACACTTTTCTTCATCAAGCTTAACTTTTCCATTTTCGTCTTGAGTAATTGCTCCTGAAATACAAGCATCAAGACAGAAAGGATGTTTACAGTGGCGACACATAACAGATATGGAAACTGCTCCCTTTACTTCAACAGTTGGTCTTGGCTTTAGACCTTCTAACTTGTAAGCTTTAACAGGGTCTTGGCTTTTACTGTGAACCATTGTACAAGCAACTTCGCAATACCTACAGGATATACAGTTTTCCTCTATTGGATACACCTTCATAAGTTTTCTTTTCTTTGACATAGCCACCTCTCCTACATTCCGGCAGGTAGAACGCCGAGGATTTTGTTTTCTTGCTCGGTAAGTCCCCAGCTTCTAAGTCTTAACCTGTTTCCTTTAATACTCTCTATTGCATTTATTCCCATAGCTCCAAGAAGTTCTTTAATATCGTGTGCCCAAGCCCTTAATATATTGTAAAGATTCTCAGCAACTATATCCGGATTAAGTCTTTTGGCAAGTTTTGGATCGTTTGTAGTTATTCCCCAAGCGCAACGTCCTGTATGACACTGTTGACATTGGGTACAACCGGCTGCAAGTTTTGCTACTGTTCCTATATAGACTGCATCTGCCCCAAGGGCTATTGCCTTAAGAACGTCTACTGCGCTTCTAAATCCTCCAGCAGCTATAAGGGAAACCTCATTTCTAAGTCCTTCTTTTCTTAGCCTGTCATCAACTGCCGCAATTGCAAGTTCTATAGGAATACCAACGTGATCTCTTAGGGATTTTGGAGTAGCTCCAGTACCTCCTCTTACACCATCAATAACGATAGCATCTGCTCCTGCATGGGCAATACCACAAGCGATAGCTGCAACGTTATGAACAGCAGCAATCTTTACAAACACAGGTTTTTCATAGTTTGTAGCTTCTTTGAGAGCATAGATAAGTTGCCTTAAGTCCTCAATAGAGTAAATATCGTGGTGAGGAGCTGGGGAAATAGCATCAGCACCTACTGGAATCATACGAGTTTCTGCTATTCCCTCATTTACCTTTTCACCTGGGAGATGTCCACCAATTCCTGGTTTTGCTCCTTGTCCAATCTTTATTTCGATTGCAGCAGAATTTTCAAGGTATTCAAGGTCAACGCCAAATCTTCCTGAGGCTACTTGGACAACTGTGCAGTCTTTGTAGTCTCTTAAAGACTTGTGAAGACCACCCTCACCTGTGTTCCAGAAAGTTCCAAACTCTTTTGCAGCTCTTGCCATAGCTTTTTGAAGGTTAAGGTTGATAGAACCATAAGACATAGCTGAAAACATTACAGGTATCTCAAGTTCAAGCTGTTTTCCAATCTTGGTCTTTATAGTTACTCCATCTTCTTCAAACTCTACCTTATCGGTCTTCCTACCAATGAAAGTTTTTAATTCCATAGGTTCTCTTAGAGGGTCTATTGGAGGGTTTGTCACTTGACATGCATCAAGAAGTAAATGGTCGAAGTAATTCTTTATAGGTTTATCGTTTCCAGTGGAAGTGAGAATTACTGCCCCTGTAAGCATTTCCGTGTGAATATCCCTAATTGCTTCTTCTGTCCAGTTGGCATCAGGATGAAAAGTGGAAGGATTCTTAACAACCTTTATTGCATCGGTTGGACAGAACGCTTCACACCTTTTACAGTTAACACAGTTCTCGTTGTGGTTTAAAATCTTGTCAAGATCTTTATCGTAGTATGTGGCGTCAAAAGAACACTGGTCAACGCAAGACTTACACCTTATACACTTTTCGTCGTCCCTTAAAACCATAAAAGGATAAAATGCAACTTGAGGTTTCTTAAAGAGCATAATCAGCACCCCCAAAAGTGGTAAAAGACATTTTACAAAATTTTTTATAATTCCTTCCAAACAGACGGAGATCACAAATGGCCTACATTGCTATACCGAGAAAATACAGACCCACAAGGTTTAGAGAAGTAACGGGACAGGAATACATTACGGAAACCTTAAAAAATGCCATAAAAACCGGTCGTTTTGCCCACGCTTACATATTTGCAGGACCTCGTGGAGTAGGTAAAACAACTACAGCAAGGATTGTTGCTAAAGCTTTAAACTGCGAGAACCTACAAGATGGAGAACCTTGTAATACTTGTAAGTCTTGTGTAGAAATTTCTAAAGGTTCATTCCCAGATGTAATAGAGATTGATGCAGCAACAAATAGGGGAATTGATCAAATAAGAGAATTAAGAGAGTCTGTTAACTACGCTCCAAGCAAAGGAAAAAAGAAAGTTTACATCATAGATGAATTTCATATGCTAACAAAAGAAGCTTTCAACGCTCTTCTTAAAACCTTAGAGGAACCACCTTCACACGTCGTATTCATCTTGGCAACCACAGAAATAGATAAGATTCCTCCTACTATTCTTTCAAGATGCCAAAAATACATCTTTAGAAAAATCCCAAAAGATTTAATGGTGAGAACATTAAAGGAAATATGTGAAAAGGAAAATGTTAGATATGAAGAGGAAGCTCTATTTCTCATTGCCACAGCCTCAGAAGGTTGTATGAGAGATGCTGAAAGTCTTTTAGACCAAGCTATCGCCCTTGGTAATGGAGAAGTTAGGACAAGAGAGGTTTCTGAGTTCTTAGGAGTTTTAACTTCTGAGAAAATCTTAGAAATATTAAAACTTTCTTTTGCAGGTGATAAACAAGCTTTAAGGGAAATTTTGAAAAACTTAGAAAATCAAGGTTACAACCCAAGTTTTATTGTAAAACAGCTTTTAGAAAAAGTTGAAAGTCAATTTATCGAAGGAGGTGAATTTTCAGACGAGGAACTTGTAGCTGCGTTCAAAATACTCTCTGATGCTTATAAAGGAATAGCTTTTCATCCTTATCCTTATACAGCACTGTTCTTTTACCTTTACAAGCTATCCTACTTTAAGGATGTAAAGAGAATAACAGAACTCACAACAGGAAATCTTGTAGTTCAAGACGCAGAAAAAAAAACTCAAGAAACTAAGCAATCGTCAGACATTTACATAAAAGAGATTCGTGAAAAAGAATCCTTTGTGGAAATTATTCCTAAGAACAGCATAGCCTATGAAATCTTAAAAGGTAGATTGGAAGAACTTGAAAAGAGATTTGGAAAAAGGGTAAAACTTCTTAAAGTAGAAAGTGAATCTCCAAAGAAAGAGTTTAAAATTTCTCCTGAATCTGAGGCAAAGATAGAAAAACTTCTAAAGACCTTTGATGGAAAACTTTTTCCCGGATACCCGAAGGTGATAGATGAAGGTTCTAATAGTTGATGATGAAAAGACTATAAGAGGAACTTTAAAAGAGATTTTGGAAGAAGAAGGTTTTGAAGTCTTTGTTGAAGATACTGGATCTAAGGTTTTAAGGGCTCTTGAAAACATACAACCTGAAATCTTAATCCTTGACCTGTTTTTACCGGGAATATCTGGAATGGATGTCTTAGAGAGCTTATATGATAAAGGATTTACAAAAAATACCGCAGTGATAATAGTATCTGGACATGGAACGGTTGAAACTTCTGTAAAAGCTATGAAGCTTGGGGCTTTTGACTTTATAGAGAAGCCTATCAAGTACGAAAAACTTTTAAAAACCATTGAAAGTGCAAAAGATTTTGTTATCCAAAGTAGAACAAAGGATTTTGATGCTTCCTATACAGAACTTCCCTTAAGAAAAGCAAAAGAAACATTTGAGAAAAGGTACATAGAAGAAGTACTGAAGAAGTTTAACTGGGATTTAAAAAAAGCTGCCGCCTTTATGGAAATAGATATTTCAAATCTTTACAGGAAACTAAATAAATACGGCATAAACAATCAATGAGTCTGTTTGAGGTCTTAAACGCTATAGGTCTTTTCTCTTTTGCTGCTTCTGGTGTTTTCAAGGGAATTAACAAGAACTTAGACCTTTTAGGAGTTATCACCTTAGGTTTTCTAACTGCCCTTGGGGGAGGAATAACCAGAGATTTAATTGTTAACAGAGTTCCTATGGCTTTTACAGGTTGTAAAGACCTGTTAATTACTTTCTGCGGTATAGCATTTACACTTATTATTTACATTGCCTTTAGAAAGGATTTTTCTACTAAGAAGGTAATAAAATACTTTGACGCTATAGGCCTTGCTGCTTTTTCTGTTACGGGTTTTCTGGTTGGGACAGAAAGCAATATAAACTATTTCGGAGTTATTCTTCTTGGACTTATAACAGGTGCAGGTGGAGGAGTAATCAGTGACATACTTACAAGGGAAATACCTTTTATTCTTAAGGAAGATTTTTACGCATCTTGTTCAATAATAGGTGGTATTATCTTTATAACTCTAAAAGAACTTGATTTCTCCCTTGAGGTAGCTTCCTTTTTCTCTCTTCTTATAATCTTGATTGTTAGAATACTTGCGATAGAGAAAGGATGGCACCTTCCGAAAATAGGAGAAAAAGGTTGAATTGGTTAAGGGAAGAACTTGAAGATTTAAAGAAAAAGAATCTTTATAGAACTTTAAGAGCCTTAGCATCACATCAGGGAAAAGGAATCGTTATAGATGGAAGGAGATATCTAAACTTCTCTTCAAACGATTATCTTTCTCTTGCCAAAGAGTTTTCTTTAGACTGTTTTAAAGAGTGGGGAACCGGTTCTGGAGCTTCAAGACTTATAAGTGGAAATTTTGAGATTCACGAGCTCTTAGAGGAAGAGCTTGCAAAGTTAAAGAAAACAGAAAGCTCTTTGCTTTTCTCTACAGGCTATATGGCAAATGTTGGAGTAATCTCCACATTGGCGAAAGAAGGAGATTTAATACTCTCAGATGAACTAAACCACGCTTCAATAATAGACGGTTGCAGGTTAAGTAAGGCCAAAGTTAAAGTTTACGGCCATTCCAATGTTGAAGAGCTTGAGTTTATTCTTTCAAAGGAAAGAAAAAACTATAGAAGGTGTTTTATCGTTACCGACTCCGTTTTCAGTATGGATGGAGATATTGCACCACTTAAAGAGCTTTTTAAGATAAAAGATGAATACGACGCTGTTTTAATTATCGACGATGCCCACGCTACAGGTGTAATCGGTTGGTCGTCGCTGGATGTTTTTAACATAGTTCCAGATGAAAGAACCGTAATAGTTGGTACTTTAGGAAAGGCCCTTGGAACTTTTGGGGCCTTTGTGTGTGGAAGTCGCATTTTGAGAGAATACCTTATAAATAAGTGTAGAAGCTTTATCTTTACGACCGCCCTT
>JBDOLX010000062.1 GCA_039832905.1 Desulfurobacteriaceae bacterium
CCGACGAATATGGAAATCCTGAAGGAGCAAATAGAGAACTTGTGTTTAACTTTGAAATTGGATATGACGTTACAAGAATGTTAAGGTTAATTTCCTTTGTTGACATCGGTGGTGGATGGTGGAATAAGTTTAAAGTTGGAGACATGAGAAAGGGAGCAGGAATCGGTTTACGTGTTCTTACCCCAATGGGGCCAATTAGACTTGATATTGGATGGAAACTTGACAAGAAACCTGGAGAAAGTGCAAATGAGTGGCACTTTGGACTTGGAAGCTATTTTTAATGGAGGATAGATTATGAGAAAACTTCTCTTAGCAGGACTCATTTTAGCAGCCTCAATGGGAATTCCAAAAGTTTCCAAAGCAGAGGCTATTTCTCAAACTAAAGCTATTTCCGTTTATTACGTAGACATTCAAAAAGTTGTTGAAAATTCCAATAAGTGGAAAGAAGTTGAAAACATTATAAATTCCCAGATTAGGGAAGCAAGAGAAAAACTCCAAAAACTTGACAGTGAAATAAGATCTCTTCAGAGTGAACTAAAAAGTCCTATCCTCAGTCAAAAGGCTAAGGAAGAGAAAGAAAAAGAATTACAGCAGAAACTTAGAGAACGTGAGAGGTATATTCAGCAAATTAACTTGAAGATACAAAAGATGGGAAATGCACGTTCATTGGAAATAATAAGTGAAGTAGTCAGGGTTATAGATGAATACAGGAAGGAACATAATATACCTTTAATAATCGACAAAAGAGCTGTTATTTCTGGTAATCCAAAGTATGATTTAACAGAAACTATTACAAAAATTTACAATGGAAAGGTTGAAAAATGAAACTTAAAGAGTTGGCTTCCGTTTTAGGTTGTGAACTCATTGGGGACGGTGAATTAGAGATCACAGGAGTTGCAGAGATACAAAATGCAAAGCCTGGAGATATAACATTTTTAACCAATCCAAAGTATAAAAAATACTTAAAAGACACTAAGGCGTCAGCCATCATAGTAGACAAGAAAATAGAAGGAGTAAACATTTCTCAACTTATCTGTGAGGAACCTTACGTTACCTTCGCTAAAGCATTAAGTTTTTTCTATCCTGAGAAGCTGCCCGAAAGTGGCATTTCAGCCAAAGCAACCATTTCAGAAAACGTTTCGTTAGGAGATAACTGTTATATTGGGGATTTTGTTTTTATAGGAGAAAATACGAAAATAGGAAATAATGTGAGAATCTTTCCCGGAGTTTTTATAGGTAGCAACTGCCATATAGGAGATAACACGGTAATTTTTCCAAATGTTTCCATTTATGATGGTGTGAAGATTGGAAGATTTGTAAGAATTCATTCAGGAACAGTAATTGGTTCTGACGGTTTTGGTTACGCTTTTAGCAAAAAAGAGATGAAAGTCTATAAGGTTCCTCAAATTGGTGGAGTTGTAATAGAGGACTTTGTGGAGATAGGGGCCAACACTACTATCGATAGAGGAACTATAGGTAATACTGTTATCGGAGAAGGAACAAAGATTGACAATCTTGTTCAAATAGGCCACAACGTTAAGATTGGAAAATACTGTTTTATAGTTTCTCAAGTTGGTATTTCAGGAAGTACGAAAATAGGAGATTTTGTAACTCTTGCAGGAAAGGTAGGCGTTGCTGGACACATAGAAATAGCGAGCAACGTCACTGTAGCCGCAAAGTCTGGTATTACAAAGAGTATAAAAGAGCCAGGAACTTATGCAGGCTTTCCGATAAAACCTTATAAGGAATGGAGAAAAATCCAAATTCTTGTTGATAGGCTACCAGAAATTTATGAAAAGATAAAAAAACTTTTAAAGGGGTAAGTTGTACAGAGTAGTTTTTCTGGTTTTGCTTTACATTTTTTCGTTAGGGTGCAGCAGTAATAATGAAGGGATTGAGGAAAGGTTAGAACCTTCTCTGAAAGTAGAAAGTTGGGCTTACCAGCTTCAGAATGCATCGGTAGAGGAACTAAGCAACTCTCCTTTTGAATTGGTTGTCATCGACTATTCAAGAGACGGAACAGAAGATGGTAGATATACAAGAGAGGAAATAGAAAAGCTAAAGGAAAGAGGGAAAATTCCTATTGCCTATATAAGTATTGGAGAGGCTGAAAGTTACCGTTTTTACTGGAATGATACTTGGAGTTCTGAACCACCAAGTTGGCTTGGAGAAGAAAATACAGACTGGAAGGAAAATTACGCTGTAAAGTATTGGGATGTAGAATGGAAAAAAATAATATACAACTACATAGACAAGATAGTATCTCAAGGTTTTTTAGGACTCTATCTTGATAAAGTTGATGAATTTGAATACTGGGCTGGAAAGGAAAGGCTTACTGAGGAGGATACTGCTCAAAGGATGATAGACTTTATAGAAGAAATAGCAAGCTACTGTCGTGAAAAGCTGGAAAATTGTTATATAGTTCCTCAAAATGGAGAAAGAATTCTTGGTTTTGACAAAGGAAAATTAGTATCAATAGTTTCAGGGTGGGCTGTTGAGGACATGTTTTATGATGGAACGGTTCCTGTTCCAATAGCTGAAACAGAGGAAAGACTTTTGTTCTTAAGTAGAATAAAGAATACTGGAAAACCTATTTTTTCAGTAGATTATGTAGATGATGGAATTAATAGTGAGGAGAATATAAACAAAGTTAAGGATTATTTATCTAAAGCAAAAGATAGCGGTCTTATTCCTTACGTTGCCCGCACAGATAGAAATCTTGATGAGCTTGTGATTATCAAATGGTAAAAGGAGGAGATTATGGAATACCACGTTAAAGATTTATCACTCGCAGATAAGGGTAAAGACAGGATTGAATGGGCAGAA
>JBDOLX010000063.1:0-676 GCA_039832905.1 Desulfurobacteriaceae bacterium
TACAAAGGAAATGTATCAGGAAGCTCTTTTGGTTAGAGAAATCACAGGACGCTACAACATTCCGTTTATAGTAAACGACAGGCTTGACCTTGCACTGGCAGTAAAAGCAGACGGCGTCCACGTGGGTCAGGAAGACCTCCCTGTCGAGGTAATTAGGAAACTGGTAGGAGAAGAGTCCATAGTCGGTTTGTCCACCCACAATATCAATCAGGTGCGGGAGGCTAACAAGAAAGGAATTGCCGATTACCTGGGATTTGGGCCAATTTTTCCCACGACAACGAAGGAAAATCCGGATCCTGTTACAGGGATCGAAGCTCTGTGCAGTGCGGTAAAAGAATCAAAAATCCCGATAGTAGCAATCGGCGGAATAAATAAAGAAAACATTGAACCCGTAATAAGTTGCAGACCGGCCGGTGTGGCTGTAGTAAGGGCAGCATTTGAAAGCGGAGATCCGTACCTAAACGTTAAAGTTCTCAAGGAGAAGCTGAATGTCTGAAAAGTTTCAAAATTTTGGAGAAAAAACCATTATTCTCTCCTTTTACTTACTCGCACTTACAATTCCTCTGTCAATAGCCGGGGATAACATAGCAGTTGCCGTTGGAGGAATCGGACTTATCCTTTCTCTCCTGTTTAACCGAGAGAAGTTAAAGGCAGTTCCTCTAAAACCCATACTCCC
>JBDOLX010000063.1:686-1801 GCA_039832905.1 Desulfurobacteriaceae bacterium
AAAGGAGTTTCCAGATTATCCAAAAAGTCCGACATCAATCACCATCTCTTCGCGTATTTCATATCTTTTTACTCATCTCGGGAAGAAAGCAGGCTTAAAACAGCTCTTAATATTTTGGGAGCATCACTAACGATATCTGTAACCGCTGTTATCTTCGAAGCCTTTACCGGACAAAACATAAAGCACTTAAACCTGCATACTATTTCTTTTCATTTATCTCCCATAAGGGCTGTGGGACTTCTTAACAACCCTCTAACCACCTCAGGTGTTCTCTACCTTCTCTTGATCCTGTTCATCACTTTCTACATCAAGACTTTCAAAAAGCACTATTTGTTTTTCTCAATTACAGCCCTTCTAGGAATCATCTTCACACAGAGCCGTTCCTACTGGCTGGCAACTTTATTTTTCTCAACTTCTGTACTGCTGTTGCTACTGATAAAGTCAGAGAACAGGAAGAACTTTTTAGCAGGAACCGTTGCCCTAACCGCTCTTTTTACAGCCAGTATTGCCAGCTTCCCTATTCTAAAAAATAGGCTTGAAAGCATCACGGACACAAAAAACAACTACAGCAACTTGGACAGATTAAGCCTGTGGAAATCTCACCTAAAAGCCTATACAAACGAATACTCTCTTCTTCAGAAAATCGTAGGGGCGGGGACAGAAGAGGCTTCAAAACTTTGCTGGCACTACTTTAAGCGGGATTTCCCCGAAAACTTCCCAACAGGCAAAAACCCTTCTGAATCAAACATAAAAGTCCACTTCCACTCAGGAGAAGCCCACAATATCTACCTCAAATTCCTGACAAAGTACGGAATTCTGGGGTTACTCGGTTACTTGCTGTTTTGGGCTTACATGATATACCTCAACACCTCTGCAAAAGAACTATGGAACTACTCCATAGCCCTGGGATACTTGGGCTTCATGATTGCAGGTATCTTTGAGAACAACTTTACCGATGCAGAAATTCAAATAGCGTTGTGGTACATTACCGGCATAAACTTAGCTCTGCTTCGGCAAGGTAACGAGAAAACACCTCTTCATCAGACAGAAGCCGGTTAACTGAAAAGTCAAACTCCGTCTTCATGGCTAACTTCACTTTGGAAGCTATCTCTTCA
>JBDOLX010000064.1:0-10781 GCA_039832905.1 Desulfurobacteriaceae bacterium
AAGTAAAGAGAGTTTGTATTTATTTAAAGGAAGATGAGTTAAAGAAAAGGATAGTTTCTCTTTTCAGAAAAAAGTTTCCAGATTGGGAGATTGTTTCCATATCGGTTCCTAGGATAATTATTCCTTATTCTTCGTTTAAAGATTCTTTGGAAGTTGAGAAGTTGGATAGGAGATATGCCCGCGTTAGGTACACAATTTTTCGTAATGGAAAGCCAGTAAAGAGAGTTTTCATTACCTTAAGAGTAGAGAAAAAACAAAGTGTAGTTGTTGCTAAGAAAAATATTCCCAAAGGAAAGATTATTACCTTTGAGGATTTAGAAGTTGTGAAACTTCCAGAAAGTAAAGCAAAGAATACTTTTTTATCTAAGGAAGAAGTTATTGGAAGAGTGGCCAGGAGAGATATAAGAAAAGGAGAAGTAATAAGGGAAAGGGATATACTTCCTCACTTTATTGTTTTTAAGGGGAAACCCGTAAAGGTTGTTTATTCGTCAGGAACTATTCACATTGAAATTTTGGGTATTGCTTTGGAAAATGGGAGCTTAGGGGATATAATAAAGGTAAAGAATATATCTACTGGAAAAGTCTTACTATGCAGAGTAATAGGAAATGGAATTGTAAAGTTTCTCTCAAAGTAGCTGTTTTTTTGGCATTTGGGTTTCTGTTTAGCTGTGGAGGAAGTAAGAAAGAAGTTAAATATGTTGTTAAGCCTCCGCCTCCTCCACCGGTAGAAGATGTTCAGCCAGTTTCTCCAGGTTCTTTATTTGTCGGTTATGATAACCTTTTCTCTGATGCAAAAGCTAGGAACGTTGGAGACATTATAACTATAAAGGTATACGAAAGCCTTTCAGGTCAAGGTAGTTCTCAAAGTCAAACGGGTAAGAAAACATCTTTTGATTTAACCTTAAATGCACCTCTTTTTCTAGGAAAAACGGTACCACGAAACACAAAAAATCCTCTTTTAGGATTTTCTACAAATCCTTCAAACAGCTTTTCAGGGCAAGAATCAACCAAGAGAGATGCAAAACTTGTGGCGACAATTTCCGCAAGGGTTGTAAAAGTTTATCCGAATGGGAATCTTTATATAGTTGGAGAAAAGATAGTAAAAATAAACGATGATACTCAGATTTTAAAAATTTCTGGAATTGTAAAACCTACCGATATAGAGCCGGATAACTCCGTACCTTCCTCGAAAATTGCCAATATGTATGTCGAATATAACGGAAAAGGTTTCATGGCTGAAAACCAAAGACCTGGTTGGCTTGCAAGATTTTTAATGAAAATTTGGCCCTTTTAAACGAGGATTAGTATGAGAGTTTTATTGTCTTTACTTTTACTCATTCTGCCAAACTTTTCTAATGCCATAGAGGTGAAGATAGGAACAGAAGTTAACATAGTCGGGGTTAGACCTAACTATTTAACAGGTTATGGAATTGTTGTAGGACTTGACGGTACCGGAGATGGAACAACAAGCATATTTACCCTTCAAAGTATTGCTAACATGCTAAAGAAAATGGGAATATACGTTGATCCTAAGGCAGTAAAGACAAAGAATGCTGCTGCGGTAATAGTTACGGCTAAACTTCCTCCTTTTGCTAAAGCTGGAATGACTTTTGATGTTGAAGTTGCTTCCCTTGGAGATGCTAAAAGTCTTGCTAATGGAATACTAATAAGAACTCCTCTCTTTGGTCCAGATGGAAAAATTTACGCGTTTGCTCAAGGACCGGTTTCAACAGGTGGAGGTTTCTCTGAATCAAACAAGGGAGGAAAAGTAAAAAAGAACTTTTCAACTACAGGAATGATTCCTAATGGTGGTATAGTTGAAAGGGACTTACCGTTTGAACTTTCAAACGAGAAAAGGTTAATTCTTACTCTAAAGCACCCAGACTTTACTAAAGCTGATGCTATAGCTAATGCCATAAATGAATATTTTGGTATTGATCTTGCAAAAGCAAGGGATTCAAGCACTATTGTTGTGAATTACCCAGAGGGAATAAACAAAGTTCAGTTTATTTCGGAAATTTTGAATTTAAAAATCAATGCAGAAACTGAACCAACAATAGTTATTTATGAAAGGACAGGTACCGTTATAATGAGCGGAGATATAAAAATAGAACCTCCTGTTTACGTTTCTCACGGAAACATTTATGTATCGGTTGTAAAGACACCACAAGTCTCTCAACCATTACCCTTTTCAAATGGAACTACAGTAACGGCAGAGAAAGTAACCACAACCGTTAAGGAAGAACACGGTAGAATCTTTGCTATAGAATCCCCTTCTTTAAAGGACTTAGTTAAGGCCCTGAATGAACTAGGGATATCACCAAGAGACCTAATAGCCATTATTCAAGCAATAAAAGCGACAGGGAAGCTTCACGCTAAAATCATCATAATGTAGTGGGGTAGGATGGTAGAAAAGATAGGAAAAATGTACTGGGATGTAGCTTCTTTGTCTCAAATAAAGAGTGATAAGGAAGCTATTAAGGAGTTTGAAGCTTACTTTGTAAGAATTTTCTTAAAAGAGGCAAGAAAATCCATTCCTGAAGGATTGTTTAATACCTCTTTTTCTTCAAAATTCTACTTTGATATGCTTGATATGCAGCTTTCGGAGATTTTTGCCCAGCAGGATCCTCTAGGTTTTGAAAGATTTTTCGAGAAAGCTTTAGAAAGCTATCAGAAGGTGAAAAAAGGATAGTAAATGAAAGAGTCGTTGGCTCTTTACTATAGTAAGTTTCACAAGTACTCAGATGTTATTTTTGTTGTTCTTATCTTGGCTATTCTGGGTTCTATGATCCTTCCTGTTCCTCCTCTACTTCTTGATATCCTTTTAACGGCAAGTATCACATTCTCTTTAGTCATTCTCATGACAACCGTTTATGTGAATCATCCTTTAGAACTTTCATCTTTCCCTTCCCTTCTATTGTTAGCAACCCTTTTTAGACTTTCTCTAAACGTTGCCACAACAAGGCGGATTTTGCTACACGGACATGAAGGACCAGACGCAGCAGGAAGTGTAATAAAAGCTTTCGGTCAGTTTGTTGTAGGTGGTAATTATGTTGTTGGAATTGTTGTCTTTCTAATACTGGTTGTTATTAACTACATAGTGATAACAAAAGGTACAGAAAGGATTTCTGAGGTTGCTGCAAGGTTTACTCTTGATGCTATGCCCGGTAAACAAATGAGTATTGATGCAGATCTTAATGCAGGTCTTATAGACGATAAAGAAGCAAGGAGAAGGAGAGAGGAAATTGCTCGTGAAGCGGACTTTTATGGGGCAATGGATGGTGCTTCTAAGTTCATAAGGGGAGATGCAATAGCAGGAATAATAATCACTTTAATAAACATACTCGGTGGTTTAGCTATTGGAATTTTACAACACAATATGAGCTTTGCTGATGCTGCAAAAACTTTTACCATTTTGACAGTGGGCGATGGTTTAGTTTCTCAAATACCTTCTCTTATTACTTCAACTGCAGCTGGTTTAATGGTTACAAGAGCTGCTGCAGAGACAGATCTTGGAAAAGAGATATTCAAACAACTTACAAGTTACTACAAAGCTCTCTTTATGGCTGCTGGAGCTTTAGCCGTTATAGGTATCGTTCCAGGAATGCCTACTTTACCATTTGCTTTACTTGCTGCTCTTATAGCCACTGTAGCATATATGGTTTACTTGGCGGACAAGAAAAAAGAAATGGAAGAAGCTGAGAAGAAAGCAAAGGAACTTTTAAAACAAGCTAAAGACGTTGAAGAAAAACCAGAGGAACTTGTTGTTCAGCCTGAGACTTTAACTATTGAGATAGGATATTCACTTATTCCCTATGTTGATGAAAGCCAAGATGGAGAAATTGTTCGAAAGATAAAAAGCTTACGGAAACAACTCACAAAAGAACTTGGGATTATTATTCCATTGGTTCACCTTAAAGATAACCTTGAGCTAAAACCAAACGAGTATAGGATTCTTTTAAGGGATGTTGAAATAGCTCGTGGAGAGGTTCAACCAGGAAAGTACTTAGCTATAGATACTGGAGGAGTGAGAGGACAAATAGAAGGAATTCCTACTAAGGAACCAGCCTTTGGATTGACAGCTTACTGGGTAGATGAGAAAAACAAAGACAAGGCGAAGCTTTTAGGCTATACAGTCGTAGATATTCCAACTGTCATTGTTACGCACCTTTCAGAAATTGTTAAGAAGCATGCCCATGAGATACTGGGAAGGGCAGAAACGAAGCAACTTGTAGATAACCTAAGCAAAAGGTATCCAATAGTAAAAGAAATAGTACCTGAGCAAGTACCACTGGGATTACTTACAAAGGTCCTTCAGAACCTTTTAAGGGAAAAAATACCTGTAAGAGATCTTCTTACAATTATCGAAGCGGTTTCCGATAACATAGAAAAAACTAGAGATCCTGAAATACTGACTGAGTTTGCAAGACAGTCCCTTTCAAGGCTTATTTCTCACTTGTACGCTAAAGATGGTATTTTAACTGCTATTTCTTTAGATCCAGAAACTGAGAACTATATACTTTCTAAAGTAAAAGAAAATGATGGATACTTGCCACCACTAGATCCAATTTTTGTTCAAAATCTTGTAAAGAACATAACTTCAAATCTTGAAAAGTTTATAATTAATCAAAGTACACCTGTTTTAATCACTTCTCCGGCTGTTAGGAGATTTGTAAAGAGGATTATTGAACCGTATCTGCCTAGTGTAGCTGTTATATCTTATGCGGAGATAGAACCAGGACTAAAAGTAAATCTTGTAGGGACGGTGAAAGCATAATGAGTGTTAGAGTTTATGAGGGAGAAAGTCTTGACTCCTTAATAGAGAAGGCAAAGAGAGAATTAGGAGAGGATATAGACATTCTCTACTACGAGATAGAAAAAGAGAGAAACATTTTACCTTTCTTTAGTAAGAAAAAGTATAGGCTTTTCGTTATGCCGAAGGAAAAAGTGGAAGATAGCCCGTCCCAAAAGATAGAAGAGGAATTACATGAATTAAAAGAGATGCTTTTATCCATTAAAAGTTCCGTTTTGGAAAATAAAGTTCCTTCTTTACCTGTTCCTCAACATGTAGAAACGGTTCCATCCTGTAACGATAAGTTCTTTGAAGATTTTACAGGAGATGCTCTTGAATTAATAAAGATTCTAATCGGTAAAGGAGTAAAACCAGAAATAGCAGAGGAGATCGTTAGGGAATCCTGTGGTCTTGATATAGAAACGGAAAAATTGGATCTAAATACTTCAACCTTTAAAGAGGCATTAGTAAATGGTATAGAAAAACGTATAAAGTTTTCAGGAGAATTTGATGTAAAACCTCCGGAGAAAGTGGTTTATGCTTTTGTTGGACCAACTGGAGTTGGAAAAACAACTAACCTCTTTAAGGTTGCTTCTCACTTTGTTTTAGAGAAAGACTTAAAGGTTGGCGTGATTACAACAGATACTTTTAAAGTTGGAGCAGTTCAACAAGTAAGAACTTATGCATCTATTCTTAACATTCCTTTTTTTGTGGTGAATGACTCAAAAAGATTAAGAGAAGTTTTGAATCAACTTGAGAATTTAGATGTCATACTAATAGATACCGTTGGAAGAAGTCATTATGATTACTGGCGTCTTGGAGAAATAAAAGCAACTCTTAGTAGCATAAACTTGCCAATGAACGTAATTTTAGTTATCAGCTGCAACTACGAAATTGGAGAAGCGGTAGAAGTGGTTAACAGATATAGAACTTTTTTCCCAGTAAGTTCTATCTTCTTTACAAAAATAGACGAGACGTCTTCTCCAGGAATTTTACTAAACTTGCCAATTCTTGTTGATTTGCCAGTTTCTTACATTAGTACAGGACAGAGAGTACCTGAGGATATGAAGCTTTTGACACCACAAGTAATTGCCGATTACATCTTAGGGAAGTAGATGGGAACTCAAGCAGAAAATTTAGTTAAGCTTGTAAAAAGAAAGTCTTCTGTATCTTCTAAATGTAAGGTCATATCCTTTGTTAGCGGTAAAGGAGGAGTAGGAAAAACCAACATTGCTATTTCTTTGGCTTATATATTAGCCAATTTCTTTTCAAAAAAAGTTTTACTTCTTGATGCAGATATTGGACTTGGGAATATTCATGTTTTGCTTGGGTTGAACAATAGCAAAAACCTCAAGAGTGTTTTTCTTGGAAAGACTTTGCAGGATATAGTTCAAAGGACTTTTGGTTTTGATGTCATCCTAGGGTTTTCTGGAATAGAAACGATAGAAGAACTGGAATCTACTGATACTTCCAACTTTGTTTTCCAGCTAGAAGAAATATTATCGGATTACGATTACGTTCTTATAGATAATTCTGCAGGGTTGAATAGGAATACAATAAGTTTTTCACGGGTTGCATCTACAACTTACGTGATTACAGCTCCAGAACCGACTGCTTTAACCGATGCTTATGCCTTTATAAAGTCTCTTTATAGGATTTACGGTTATGGTAATTTTAAGGTTGTAGTAAATATGTGTCGTTCTACATCCGAAGGTTTTGAAACTTTTGAGAGGCTTAAGTTTTCTTGTGAAAATTTTTTAGGAATATCTCCCCGTCTTGCAAGTGTCCTACCATTTTCAAAGAAGGTTAAGGAAGCTGTTTTAAGGAAACAAATAGTTGTTAAAGAATTTCCTTCGGATCCTTTTTCTGTAGGGTTAAAGAAAATTGCACAAGAGGAAACAGGAGAAGTGCTTCACGAAAGAAAAGAAAGTTTCATATCAAGATTGATCAGAGTTTTTAAAGAAGGAGCGTGAATGTACACAAAAACAAGAAAAGAACTCGTTTTGGAGTATCTTCCACTTGTTAAGAAGATAGCAAACAAAATATATAGGAGAATACCGGAAGGAGTTTTAGAATTTGATGAGCTTGTTAATGTAGGAGTCATAGGTCTAATAAAAGCTATAGAGAAATATGATGAGACGAAAGCAAAGTTTTCAACTTATGCTTACATAAAAATTAGGGGAGAGATACTTGACTTTTTGCGAAGTTTGGACTTTCTGCCAAGAAGCCTGAGAGAAAAGGTAAAAAATTCTGAAGACCTAAGAGAGTTAAAGGAAGAAATAATCTCTTTTATAAGTATAGAGGAACATCTTTTTGGGGATTCTGATAGGTTTAAAATAAAGGACATACTTACGTCAGACACGAGAACACCGGAAGAAGAAGTAATAGTCAAGGAGTTGAAGGAGAGACTTACAGGAGCTCTATCAAAACTTTCGGAGAGAGAACAGCTTATTCTGCAACTAATATTTGTTGAAGAACTTGATTTGAAGTCTATTTCAGAAATTCTCAACATATCGATTTCTCGGGTATCTCAAATAAAAACAGTAGCACTAAAGAAACTTAGTAAGTATCTGTCCAATTCGGTATAATGATAATTTGAAAGGCTGTGAAGGGGTTTTTTATGAATATTCTTTACCTTTTACTTGGTTTAGATGGAGGAACTCCTAAGTTTAAGGGGGACAGTTTAAAACCGGAAGAAGGAAGTATTTCTTTTAGCTCTATTTTTGAAGAGGAGTTTACTAAAAATTCAATAGATAAATTAAAGTCTTTTTCCGACTTTTCAAAAACTTTCCGGGATCTCCCTAATTCACAGTTTCTCCTGCAGAACGCTATCCTCTTTGGAAAAAAGAGAGAAGAAGGCGAAAGAATTTTTCTCTCCTCAAAGTTTAAATCTAAATCTGTAATGTCTATTGTGAAAGGGCTGAATAATAAGTCGCTACGCAGTTTCCGTAAGGAAGATAATACTTCCCTTCTTATTTCAGTGAAAGATGGCCTAGAAAAAAGAAAGGTAGATAAAGGAACTAGGAATGGAACAGTTTCTGAAAGGAAGGAAGAGAGAAAAACTTTAGAAAACTTTATCTACAATAATGAGTTTCATATGCCAATTAAAAAGGATATTTCCTCTAAAAGAAGAGAGGATACGGATGCCGTAATGTCCGTTAAAACAGGACAAGGATCATTCTGTAATCTTTCAATTGGAAATCCTAAGACACCTTTTATTTCAACTGAGAGAATTTCAGCTATCAAGGTAAGTTTTCTTAAAAAAGGTAGTCAACATAAAGATACAACTATAGGTTCCTCCGAAAAAATGTCTGACGAAGTCTATTTGGGAATACGTGAAAAGGAGATGGAGACTACCCAAAGGAAACGAATTTTCTATGAGAACTTTCCTTTAGGAGAGAAAGGGAAAGAAACTCCTTTAGATGTTCAAGACAAGAAGTTAGGAAGGAAAGAAGTAACTATAAATGTTTCTTCGTTATCAAAGGAGATGTTTAACATTGAGGAAAACTTTTTTATTGATATTAAAGATACTATTGACAAAGGTTCTCAGGATGCCCTTATCTTAACCAGTCTTGAACGGGATAGGGTCCGTTTCCCTTTACTAAAAAATAGAAAATTTGCTGAACTTAAGGATGAAAGGATTATAAGGGTTTCCCGTGAAAATACGCAGAATGTTGTTGAAAAGGATAGTCCGGGAAAGAAAAAAAGTGGAACTAGAATATGGAAGAAGAATAGTTCCTCTTTTGAAACTAAACTTTTTGTGAAAGAGAGAGGAGGAGAAATAGAAAGGTTATATGCAAGAACTAATTCAGGTAATGCAAATGTTGAAACTACCTTAGAAACTAATGTAGTTTCTTTTGACTTTCAGGAGGAGAAGAGAAAAGCTTCTTTAAAGAAAAATTTCACATCTTCTGTTTCTAACTTGAAGTTTGGACAGGAATTGGTTAGTAAGCTTACAGAATTACCTCAAAGCCAATCTTTTAGTGACCAGTATAATCAAGGATCAGAAGGAAGTGGGAATTTCTCTAATGGTTCTGAAACTTCCAATTTTTCTAAAGGAGATACTTTTTCTCATTTTAAGCTTGATTTTCAAGAACTTTCCTTAAGGGCAAAGGTTTTTAATGAAACTTTTAATTTATCTATAGACTTCCATGAAAGTATAAAAATTGATTCTGGACTGATTGAAGAGATAAAGTCTATTATTGAGTCTTCAGGACTTACACCAGGAAAGATAAAACTGAGAGTAAAGGGTAAAACCTATTTTGAGGAAAGAAAAGAAAACAGTGAAGGGAGTTTGGTTCTGAGAGTCTAAAGATGAGATTTTTGGGTATGTTTTTTGTTCTATTGCTATTTTTTTGTTCGTTCTCACTCGCACAAGAAGATAACGAATTTAGAAAGGATGAGTATCTTTTCAAACAAGGGGTAAAACAGTACGAAATAGGTTCCTACTCAACGGCTCTTGAATACTTCTTAAGACTTATGAAGCCCGAAACTCCTTACTACAAAAAATCTCTTCTTATGCTTTCAAAAACCTACTACGGTATAGGTAAAAAGACAGGAGAAAAGAAATACCTTTGGCAGGCTTTAAACTATCTCCAGCTTTATTTCATAGAAGAGGATAAGCTTCCGTGGGACTTTTACTATATGAAGGCAAAAATATACGAAAGTCTTTCTTTTTATGAACAAGCCCTTGCTGTTTACAGAGTGGCATTCTTAAAGGCGGAAAACGAGAAGCAGCGTATAGCTACAACAGTTGGAATCCTAAGAACGGCTGTAGCCATTAGGAGAAGTGATTTAGTAGAAGAGTATTACATCCTTATTAGCACAGCTGTTTTAACACCTTCTCAAGAGCAGGAAGTTGAATTCGTTAAAGGGCTAATCTTTTTTAGTAAAGGTAGGTATGAAAAAGCTCTTCCCCACTTTATGAAGGTTTATAGAAAGTACGAGAACTACTTAGTAGATAATCCAGAATACTATTACACTGTTGCAGAAAACCTTTACAGAATTGGAAAACTTACCCTTGCTGAACAACTTTTTAGAAGGATTGTAAGTCTTACTAGAGGTAAGCAGGTCATTAGAAGGGCTATTTTAAGACTTGGGGACATTGAGCTTAAAAGAAAAAATTTGAAGTTAGCTCTTGCTTACTACTATTCCATAATTTGGGACTATCCAGAAAGTCAGGAGGCAGTAGTAGCAAGACTAAAACTGATTCCTCTTCAAGAAGAGTATCCCATTGTAAAATACAGACTTTCCCTTTCTGAAGATTCTGCTTTTAAGGATCCGATAAAGTATATTGCCCAAGTTCTTGTAAACTATAGAACAACCTATGTTGGAATATATGCCCTTGCTGACTTGGGATACCTTGTCTTTAAACTAAATGCATTAAAACCCATCTTTGAAAGGTTGGTTTGGGAAGTTTCTCTCGTTTTTCCAGAACAAGTTAAGTATGAACAAAGAGAATTTTTAAGATCTTTATGGACTAACTACCTTCTAGACCTTGAATCCAGTAAGCTTTGTGAACTTTATAGGTCAAATAAAAGATTTTTTCAGGAGATTTTCCAAAGGGATGTACTCCTAAGGATTTCTTTTGCTCTTAAAGATTGTAATCAAAGGGAGTCAAGGATAGAGCTACTTAAATACATAGTAAACAAGTGGAATTCAGATGAAGATATTATTCTAATGGCTCAAGCTCTGTTTGATAATAAGGATTTTCTTGATGCTCTAAAAGTTCTGAGGAAAGTTAAAAACAAAAAAGTATGTAATTACGAAAAACTTCGTTTAGAAGTAGCAATGTTCTTACCTATAAAGGTTAGATTTAATGAGAAAAAGTTAAATAAACTTTGCAAAAAGAAGAAAAAAAGTGAAGAGATTTCTGCCATAAAGATATTTTACTTAACAAAGAAAGGAAACTTGGATAGAGCTTTCAACTTATTCAAGAGAGAGAAAGAAAAGATTGTTAAAAGTTATGAAAAAAGCATAGTCGTTAAAG
>JBDOLX010000064.1:10791-44575 GCA_039832905.1 Desulfurobacteriaceae bacterium
GCTTTGAACGTTCTTTTAGAGAAGTTAATGCTAGCGAATGGTTATTCAGAAGCTTATGAAATTAGTAGGAGTTTGCTAGGAGATACAGTTTCTGACTGTCGACTTGGAAGTATTGCTGTTATATCAGGGGTTAGAATTGGTAAAATGAAAGATGTAAAAGATATAGTTTCAGCTATCAGGGGGTGTAAGGATAACCTTAGCTTAGTAGCAAAGACAGTTTACGAAAATGCTATTTTGGAGGAGGAACTGAAAGGTGAGTGATCTATTTAAGCACCTTAATCCAATTGCGGAAACTGCTTCATACTATCTTGAAAGATCTAAAGTTATTCAAGGAAATATTGCTAATGCGGATACACCTTTTTATAAACCAAAAGATCTAGTTTTTGAGAAAGAGCTTGAAAAAGCTCTAAAACTAAAAAGAACGGATCCTAAACATATCGATCCAACTATATCTGGAAAAAAGTTTAAACTTGTAGAACTTAATAACATTACTGGTTATGATATGAACAGAGTAAATGTGAATGAAGAGCTTGCTAAGCTTGCTGAAAGTGCGATTATGTTTAAGTCTCTAAACGAAGTTCTAAAAAAGGAGATAGGGAAACTTAAGTTGAGCATTCAGGGGAGGTAATAGATGATATTTAAAGGTTTAGAGATCTCCCTTACAGGTATGGAGGCTCAGAGGGTTCGTATAGATGTTCATTCCAGCAACCTTGCTAATGCTAACTCTGTAGATGAAAATGGGCAACCTTATAGACGTAAGATACCTATATTTGAAGCAGTTCTTGAAGAAGCTGGTAAGACAGAAAGCTATAAAGTAAGAGTTAAAAAGATAGTTGAAGATCCTTCCCCATTTAAGCTTAAGTTTGATCCGACCAATCCTTTAGCAGATGAAAAGGGATATGTTCGATTACCAAACGTAGACCCATTAAAGGAAATGGTAGATATGATCTCAGCTATGAGAACATATGAGGCAAACCTTACTGCGTTTAACACTCACAAAGGAATGCTCCTTTCAGCTATGGATATTTTAAAGGCTTAAGGTTAAGATAAGAGAGGTAAACCATGAAAGTAAAGTTCTCCACACTTTACTCTCCGATCCTTAATGTAAAAGAAGAGAAAAAAGAATCAAAAAGTGGTTTTGGCGAAATTTTACAGCGCTTTATAGAGGACGTTAACTCTGACCTTAAAAATGCTAAGAAAGCAGAAGAAGCTTTAATCGATGGAAATGTAAGTAACTTGGAAGAAACAATGTATAAAATAGAAAAAGCGGATCTTTCCTTAAGGCTTCTTGTAGAAATAAGAAATAAAGCTATCGAAAGCTATCAAGAAATAATGAGAATGCAAGTCTAAAAAAGGAGTTAAAATAGGTGGACGCGAAAGAAATACAAACAAAATTAAGGGAGTTCTTTAAGGAAAATTTAAATCCAAAGACAATAGTTTTGGTTTTATCAGCACTTACACTTGTTTCTTTCCTTTTTTTTGTAGCATCTAAAAGTCTATCGAATAAAAACTATGCAGTTCTCTATACTCAACTGAGTCCTGATGATGCTGGAGCTATTCTATCCGTCCTTCAAGAGGAAAAAATTCCTTACAAAGTAGAAGGTGGAGGAAGTATTATTCTTGTTCCAGAAGATAAGGTCTACGATGTAAGGTTAAAGCTTGCAGCAAAAGGTCTTCCTCATGGAAAGATTGTAGGATTTGAAATTTTTGATGATCCAAAATTGGGAATAACTCAATTTCAGGAAAACGTTGAATTTTTAAGAGCTTTAGAAGGAGAACTTCAGCGAACAATAAAAAGAATTGGGGCAGTGAAAGATGTAAAGGTAAACATTGCATTACCTAAGGATTCTCTTTTTGTTAGAGAATCTGAAGAGCCTAAAGCTTCTGTTCTTGTGGATCTGTGGCCTGGAAAGGATTTAACTAAGGAACAGGTTAAAGCTATTGTATTCTTAGTCTCTCATGCAGTTCCAGGGTTGAAACCGGAGAATGTAACGGTTGTTGATAATAGGGGTAGAGTTCTGACAGACATTTTGGATGAGGAAGATGACTTAGGAACTTCTAAGGAGCTTGAAGTAAAAAGGAAACTTGAAAGAGAGATAGAAAGAAAAGTCCAATCAATGCTTTCTCAAGTTTTAGGAAGTGGTAAGGTTGTGGTTAGGGCAACAGTGGAAATAGAAACTGGAAGGATTGAGAAGAGGCAAGAACTTTATGATCCAGATATGACGGCAGTTGTTAGTCAGAGAAAAGTTCAAGAAAAAGAAATTGGAACCGTTGAAAAGCCTCAAGGAGCTCCAGGAACGACAACTAACGTTCCTCCTGTACTTGACATTGGAGGAAACGGTAAAGAGGTAATGAAGAAAGAAAAAAAAGACGTAACTACTAACTATAATGTTTCTAAAACTCTTCAAACTGTTGTTTCTCCAATTTTCAGAATAAAGAGAATAAGTGTTGGAGTTCTTGTTGATGGAAAGTATCAGAAAGAAAAAGATAAAGATGGAAATGAAATTATAAAGTTCGTACCAAGGTCTCAGGAAGAAATAAAAACCTATGAAAACATAGTAAAAAGTGTTATTGGCTTTGATCCAAAAAGAGGAGACACTGTCACTGTAGCTAGCGTTCCTTTTGAGGCAAGAGAGTTAGTGGGTAAAGGTAGAGAGGAGACACAATTTCCATGGTATTACCTATTAGCTGCTGGATTAGGTGCTGCAGCCGTTTTCGGATTGGTAGCTCTTAAGCTTCTTAAAGGTAGAAAAGAAGAGGCTGAAGTTGGATCCATTGAACAAGGAGAGTTAACAGGTGCTCTTGCAGCTGAAATGAAGGCAAGGGCTGAACATAGAAAAGAACTTGATGAAATAGATATAGAGTCCGATCCTACTTATATAAAGATTGTGGAAATTGCTAAAGACTATCCTGAGCTCATTACCAATGTGATAAGTAAATGGATGAAAGAAGAGGTGCGTGCTAAATGATGATAGACCTGGAGGATTTTTCTTCTATTTTGGAATCAAAGAAAGAAAAGGAGGAGAAAGATAAAGAGAAAAAGTTAACTCCAGAAGAGATTGAAAAGATATATCAAATGAAGTTTTTAGAACTTCAAAGAGAGTGGGAACTAAAACTGAAAGAGACTAAGAAGATCTTCTTTGAAGAAGGGTTTAAAGCCGGTTATGAAGAAGGGAAAAACGAAGCGGAGAAAGAATATAAGAAAAAGGTAGAGGATCTTCAGAAAGACTTTTCTCAAAGGCTCCAGAGCTTGAAGTTGGGTTTAGGGAACCTGGAAAAGGCTGTAAATGAGAAATCACAGGAAGTTCTAAAGAAAATAGAAACCTTACTTCTCTCTTCCATTGAAGAAATACTCAAGTTTCTATATATAGATCCAAAGAACGCTCCCTATGTTGCAAATGTAATAAAAGATCTTTTAAAGGAATTTCAGGACGAAAAATTGATAGAAATAGAAGTTGGAAAGGGACTCAAAGATTTTATAGATGGTGAAGTAAAAGTAGCGGGAGATCTAGCAGATAACGATTTTAGGATTTTGTTTAAAGACTTTTCAATAGAAGCGAAGTTAAAAGAAAAACTTAACTTGTTGAAGGATGAACTTGAAAGAGAGATTAAAAAGTCTTCCTAGGTATAAAGTTTACGGTAAGGTTATTGGTGTTAAAGGTCCTGTCGTTGAAGCTAAACTTCCCCACGTTCACATAGGAGATTTCTGTACTGTAAATGGTGATATTGAAGCTGAAGTTGTAGGATTTAAAGATGGTAAAGTGCTTTTAATGGCTTATAGTGACACTACCGGTATTAGTTTAGGAACCAGTATAGAGGCAAAAATTTCAGGTTTAAAGGTTGGAGTTTCTGAGGATCTTTTAGGACTTGTTTTAGACCCTTTCGGAAATCCTATGAATAAAGAATCTTTCTTTCCAACGGAGTTTGTTCCTCTTAAAGCAGAGCCTATAAATCCGATGAAACGGGAGAGAATAAAAGAACCTTTAGACCTTGGTATCAGGGCTATAAATGCTCTTTTAACTGTTGGAAAAGGACAAAAGATAGGGATATTTGCAGGAGCTGGAGTAGGAAAGAGTACCCTTATGGGGATGGTTTCCCGTTATACGACTGCAGATGTCAACGTAGTTGCTCTTATAGGAGAAAGAGGGAGGGAAGTAAGAGAGTTTATAGAGGATAATCTTGGGGAAGATGGGTTGAGAAAGTCAGTGGTTGTGGTTGCTACTTCAGACCATCCACCACTTGCCAAGATAAGGGCTGCTTTTACCGCCTGTGCAATTGCAGAGTATTTTGCTTGGAAGGGAAAAGATGTTTTATTGCTTATAGATTCGCTAACAAGACTTGCAATGGCGCAAAGAGAGATAGGTTTAGCTGTTGGAGAACCTCCTACCTCTAAAGGTTATACACCTTCTGTGTTTTCCACTATGGCTAAACTCATAGAACGGGCTGGAAACTTTGTTGGAGCAGGGAGTATTACAGGAATATATACCGTTCTTGTTGAAGGAGATGATATCTCACTTGATCCCGTTGCTGACGCTGCAGTTGGTTTTCTTGATGGACACATAGTTTTGTCAAGAGAACTTGCCAACAGAAGACTTTTCCCAGCAATCGACATTGTTAAAAGTATAAGTAGGCTTGTTCCTCAACTTGTAAGCGAAGAAGTTATAAAGGAACAATCCATAGTCTTTGAAATAGAAAGTACCTATCGTGAAAATAGCGATGTTATAAATCTTGGGCTGTATAAGAAAGGGACATCTCCCAAGATAGACCTTGCTATTAGTGTTCACTCAAAAATTGAGGAATTTATAAAACAAGAGGTTGAAAAGAGAGTTACTTTTCAAGAAAGCTTGTTGCAGCTTTCCGATTTAGTAGAATATATTAGGAAGGAGGGAGATAGATATGGCTATAGATGGGATAACAACTGATTTTATATATTCTGGTGATCAAGAACCAAAAATTGTGAGTGCCAATTATGATAACGCCCAGATGTCCCAAGAAGATTTCTTAAAGATCCTCTTGACAGACCTTCAATGGCAAGATCCTCTTAATGCAAACGATATTAGTGACCTTATCAACAATACAGTAAAGTTAAGAGAAATGGAAGTTCTGAATACATTTGAAAGTAGTATCGATAAGTTTGTTTCCTCTTTGGAATCTCAATCTCTATTCTTCGCATCCTCCTTTATAGGAAAGCTTGTTGAGTATGAAGGAAACCAGACTTACGTTCAGAACGGAAAAGGATATGCTTCTTTTACCCTTTCGGCTCCTGCAGATACTGTAAAAGTTACCGTTTTTGATCAAAGTGGTAATATTGTTGAAGAGAACGTTTTCTATAATCTAAATGGAGGAGAGGAATATCCGGTAGAAATAGATAATCCTGACCTTCCTGATGGCTACTATACCGTTATGGTAGAAGCAACCAATGGTGGTGTTCCAGTTGAAGCTAATGTAAAAAGTTTAGCTTACGTTACGCAAGTTAGAAAAGATGAGACAGGAGAAGTATATGTAGTAACTGATGTTTCTTCTATACCGCTTAGTAAAATTATTGGAATAGGAGGATAGAGATGCTGCAGTCTTTCTACACAGCTTTTACAGGACTAAACGCAGATAAAACTTGGCTATCTGTAATTTCGGATAACATAGCCAACGTTAATACAATAGGTTTTAAGGCAGAAAGGGCCGTTTTTGAAGATTTACTTGCTAAGAGTTTAACAACTTTTAAAAACGGTGCCCCCGTTAACCAAGAAGTAGGAGGAGGCACCTTTGTAGGTTCTACAGTTAAAGACTTTAGCCAAGGTACTTTTATGAATACAAATAATCCCCTTGACTTGGCTCTAGATGGTGAAGGTTTCTTTATGGTAAAGGATGAAGCAGGGGTTGTGTATTATACAAGAAATGGAGAGTTTAGGCTAGATGCTAATGGAGATCTTATAAATATGCTTGGAATGAAAGTTCAAGGGTGGATGCTTGATGATAATGGGAATATGGCAGGAGCTATAAGTAATATAAATGTTCCAATGGGTATGAATCCTAAAGTAACGACCCAGATTCTCTTTAAAGAACCTTCAAATCTTGATTCTAGGGCGGAAGTGATTACAGCCAACTTTGATCCTGCAGATTCTACTACGTTCAACTATGTAAATTCACAAACCATATACGATTCGTTGGGTAATCCGCATGAAATCTCATACTACTTCCAGAAGGTGGACTCTGGTACGTGGAAGGTTTATACGTTAATAGACGGAACGTTAACACCTGTAACAGATGGAACGAACTATTACGAATATGTCATTCTTAAATTTGATGCAACAGGTAGTGTAACAGCTGCGGAAGCCGATACTCAAGTATCACTTACTTCAGAAACTCCGACTGGAACGAGCGGTTCCTTTACTTTGACTTCATCTCCCGTTATTGGAAGTGTTCACATAAAGTATGTAGATAGCGTTCAAGTTGATATATACGATGTAGGGGACGGAAATGGTGACGGAATAGGAAACTTGGTAGACGCAAATGGAAATATTGTAGGAACTATAAATTACACTACTGGAGAAATACAGTTAACGGGAGACTATGCCTCCGCAACAAAAATAACAGTTGATTATTTAAATAACCCTACTACGCTTACTTCAGCAGTAACTCTTGACATAGAGAAAGTAAATATTTCAGGTTACGATCCTAACACAGGCGCAGATTCTAACTTCTCAATAGCTATTAACTTTAATGATCTCAAGCAGTTAGCGTCTGACTTCATCTTTTATGCTCAACAGGATGGAAACGGCAAAGGAGATCTGCTTTCTATTGCTGTTAGTGAGGATGGGACAATAAAAGCAACCTATAGTAATGGATCTGTTAAAGATATTGCAAGAATTGCGATCGCAACTTTCAAAGACAAAGAAATGCTTGTAAGAAAAGGTAGTTGGCTTTACATGCCAAATGTTCAGACGTTTACTCCTATAATCATGCCTGGGGGAGTTATATCTAAAGTAAGAAGTGGTATGCTTGAGATGTCGAATGTGGATATTGCTAACGAGTTTATTAACCTGATAACCGCTCAGCGTTCTTACCAAGCAAATGCGAGAGTTATTACTACTGATGATCAGATCTTACAAGAGACTATGAACATTAAGAGGTAATGAGGATGGCTGAAGAAGAAAAGCAGGAACAAGAACAACAAGGTGGTGGTAAAAAGAAACTGTTTATACTTTTGGCTTTGCTCCTCGTTCTCGGTATAGGAGGAGGAATTGCTTATAAGTTTCTTGTCCTTGACAAGAAGAAAGAAGAACAGTCTCAAGAAAAGCAAGCTCAGAAAATTATTGAGGAGATAAAGGCTACTGAGAACGTAGGAGTAATGTTTGACTTGGGGACTTTTGTTGTAAACTTGGCTGATAATGACATTGAGAGGTATTTAAAAGTTTCTGTTGTTCTTGAACTTAAGGATCAGAAAGTTCAAGCAGAAGCTCAAAAAAGGCTTCCTGAAATAAAAGATGCTATTACGACCTTATTGTTGACTAAGCGTTCTTCAGAGATAAAAACTCCTGAAGGTATAGAGTTTTTAAAAGAAGAAATAGCTAAAAGGGTTAATGCTATCCTGCCTTTAGGTGGTGTAAAGAACGTTTACTTTACCGAGTTCATAGTACAAACGGGTTAACCGATGGAAAAGAAAAAGGGTAAGTTTGAAAGGTTTAAAGACGTGAACTTAAGGATTTCTCTTTCCATAGGAACAAAGACTATGTCGTTAAGTAAGGTTATGAGACTTAGAGAAGGAGACATTATAGAGTTTGATAGAAAAGTAGATGATTACCTTGATGTTTACTTAAATGGAAGGAAGTTTGGAATAGGGGAACTCATAATAGTTAACGAAAAGTATAGCTTGAGGTTAGTTGACCTTGTTTGAGTTCCTCTTCTCTTCTTTTTTTATTATTTTTCTGCTTCTTGTTATTTACTACCTTGTTAACAAGTATAACTTTATAAATCCGAATCTTAGAAAAGGTTCCTTAATAAAGTTAGAAGATTTTAGACCAATAGACAGAGATAAAGGGCTTATACTGATAGCTGTTTATGAGAAAAAGCTTTTAATAGGATACGATAAACAAAGGATGTATGTGCTAAAGGAATGGGAAGAAGAATAATTCTTGCTTTTTTTATAAATTTTTGGCTTGTAATTCCTTCTTATGGAGAAACGGTCAACGATTTTCTTTCTCGTTTAGGAGAACTAGATATAACTCTAAAAATTCTTTTTCTTATTACTTTCCTCAGCTTAGCACCAGCTCTTCTAATAACAATTACCTCTTTTACCCGTATAGTAATAATCTTATCTTTGTTAAGGCATGCTCTTGGAACGCCCCAGACACCTCCAAATCAAGTAATCATTGCTTTATCTTTGTTTCTTACGCTCTTTACTATGGCTCCTACTTTCAAAAAAATAGATGATGTTGCTTTAAAACCTTACCTTAACGGGGAAATTACAGATGTTGAAGCCATAAGAAGGGCAGGAGCTCCCTTAAAAGAATTCATGCTTCGCAATACAAGAAAAGAAGACTTAAAACTTTTCCTTGATATAAGGAACGAAAAGCCGAGAGATCCTATGGAAGTTTCTATGATTACCCTAATTCCAGCGTTTATGGTTAGTGAGATAAGAACTGCAATGGAAGTGGTTTTTGTCATTTTTTTACCTTTTATAGTGATAGATCTTCTGGTGGCAAGTATTCTAATGTCTATGGGTATGATGATGATTCCGCCTATGATGTTATCTTTACCTTTTAAGCTTATTCTATTTGTTCTCTCAAATGGTTGGGAACTCTTAATAAAATCCATAATATTGAGTTACAGATGACAGTAGATCAAGTAATCACTCTTGGACAAAAGATGCTGGAAGTTGCTCTCCTTGTGGGAACTCCTGTTTTACTTATTACCTTTCTTGTCGGTATTATCATCAGTATTTTCCAGGCGGCAACCCAAATACACGAAATGACTCTTACCTTTATACCTAAAATAGTGGCAGCACTCCTTGCAATGTTTTTCTTTGGCGGTTGGATGCTCATAAAACTTATTGATTACACAAGAGAAAACTTTGAATTCCTAATGAACGTTATAAGATGACACAAATTTTTGACGTTAATGACTTTTATGCTTACATATTGGTTCTTCTTAGAGTCGCCTCCTTCCTAATGGCTTTCCTTTTCATTGTGGCAAATTTTATTCCCTTCAATGTAAGGATTTTCCTTGTGCTTGCTTTTTCTTTTTTTGTCTTTCAGATAGTTGAACCTAAAGAAGCTATAAATTTAGAAACATTTTCTCTTGTAGAATTCTTCTTGTTGGTCTTAAAAGAAGTTTTGGTAGGTGTTTCCTTATCTCTTGTGGTATCCATATTTACTGCTATTGTTGTATTTGCTGGAGAACTTGTGGGTTATTCGATGGGATTAACAATAGTTAACATATTTGATCCTACTTTTGGTTCTATGTCAGTATTAAGTAGGTTCTTTGTTTACATTTTCTACTTGGTATTTTTTGTTTCTGACGCTTATAAAATCTTTATAGCTGCATTAGTGGAAAGTTTTCGACTTATTCCTATTGGAAACTTTCATCTTAGTGAACCATTATTTAGCTTCATTCTTGAGGAATCTAAACTTATTTTCTTTCTTGGTTTTAAACTAGCTTTTCCTTTTGTGGTTGCCCTGTTTATAACAAATTTAATTTTGGCGTTAGTTAATAGGCTCATTCCTCAAATAAACGTTTTTATTGTAGGTTTACCTTTGCAAATTTTTGTTGGACTTTTCTTTCTTGCTTCGGGATTTGCAGCTATTATTTACTTCTTTAGGTTCTTAACTGAGACCCTTTCCAAAGATATAATTAAACTAATGAAAATTTTAGGAATGTAAATGGCAAAAGATCCTTCAAAGACCGAGAAAGCGACCCCACGGCGGCGCCAGAAAGCAAGAGAAGAAGGACAGGTTCTAAAAAGTCAAGATGTTCCAATAGCTTTTACACTTTTAATTACAGTAATTCTTTTTTATTTTTACATTCCCTTTGTCTACTCTAAACTTTTAAAATTTTTTATTTTTAACTTCAGAACTTCGTCTGAGTTAAACATACTAAATAACTCGTTAATTTCTGCAAAAGTGTTCTTATTAACGGTTTTCCCTTTCTTTTTAGTTTTATTTGTTATGGGAATATTCTCGAATGTAATTCAGTTTGGATTTCTATTTACTCTTAAACCTCTGATGCCCAAACTTGATCATATAAACCCTGTAAAAGGTTTAGAGAGGCTAATCTCGATAAAAACTCTTTTTGAAACTTTAAGAAATACCCTTAAACTGTTAATAGCTTTAATTATTGGTTATTTTGTTGGTAAGTACATATTTTCGCAACTTTTTTCTTTAAGTTTTGTCTCCTTAGATAGTCAAGTTTCTCTAATTTTTAAGTACATATTGATACTTTTCTTTGTTTTTGGTCTTCTTTCAATTCCAATAGCTATTGCTGACTTCCTTTTTAGAAGATGGGAATATGAGGAAAACCTGAAGATGTCAAAAGAGGAAGTAAAAGAAGAAAGAAAGCAGTATGAAGGTCATCCTCTTATAAAGTCGGCTATAAGAAGAAGGCAAAGGGAAATTGCTATGAAGAGAATGATGGCAGAAGTTCCAAAAGCCGACGTTGTTATTACAAACCCTACCCACTACGCTGTTGCCTTAAAGTATGAGAGGGGAAAAATGCATGCTCCTAAGATAATAGCTAAAGGAGTTGATAATGTAGCTTTGAAGATTAAAGAAATAGCTATGGAACATGGAGTTCCAATAGAGGAGAATCCGGAACTTGCGAGAGCTCTTTATGAGTCTTGCGAGATTGGAGATTACATTCCTGAAAAGTTCTACAAGGCAATTGCCAAAATCTTAGCTGCTATTTATCGGAGAAGAAAGTTCTTGTGATTTTTTAGCCTGTTTCCTTATCTCGGTTAATATTTTGACAATTTTATCAACCATTGGTGGGTCAACGTAGTTTAAAACCTCGCCAGCAGCTCTCGGTTTCATGTTATAAAGGATGTAGGCTGCTTTTTTAGGATCAGAAAAAGCAGATATTTTTTGTCCAGCAAGTTCTGGATCCATTTTTTCAAACACTTTTGCAAGTTTTTTATATCTTTCTTTTTCGATCTCTTTAATTCTTTTCTCAAACTCCTCCCTCTCTTTTTTTAAATTTTCTCTTTCTTCTTCTATTTTTTTCAAAATAGCTTTTTTTTCCTCAAGAAGTTTCTCTACTTCTTTTTTTAACTTTTCAAGCCTTGCTATTTCTTTTTTTGCTTCTTTTCTCTCTATTTCCTGTCCTTTAACGCTAAGAGTTATAAATCCTATGCTAATACTAAGTACTGTAAATACTGTCAGAATGGCTCCTAACCTCATTTATAAACCTCTCAAGTAGCAGGTCCTCTCTTTTGGTGTTTTCTATTTCTATTCTTTTGATCTTTTTCTCTAAAAGCTTTATCTCACTGTTTAATATAGCAACTCTTTCTTTTTGCTTTTCTAAAACTTTGGATAGTATATCTAAATATTTCCTAAGCTTTTCTATTTCTTTAAGCTTCTTATGTTGGAGTTCTTGCAAAAGAGCTAAAGAAAAAGCATCACTAGGGGTAAACTCTTTAGAATTCTTTAATGCTTCCTCTTCTTTTAGAAGCTTTTCATTCAATTCGGAGTATTTCTTTTCTAAAAGTAGGAGTTTCCTTTTTTCCAATTCTAAACTTTTATTTTTTAATCTTATGATAAGCTTTAAAAACTTCACTTTTAACTCCTGTTTTTCATTGCTAACTGTGCAAGTCTTTGTTGTTCCTTTTTGACGAAGTTGTGAATGAATTTTTGCTCGTCAGGATTTATCTTCTCAAACTTAACTCCGTAACAGTTTGATTTTCGATGAGGTTGTACGTTAACTATAATTGATTTTAAGTTGAAGCTTTTATCCTCTAAAGAAAAGCGTAAGTTGATCTCTGTCATAGGCACAAGTTCTTCTTTTAGTTCAGAAAGAGGTATGCAGATCTTTACTCCTCCTGCACTTATATCTACGATTTTTCCTTTTAACCATTTTATCTTGTTTTCCTTTTTATCTAGGATACCTATATCACACGGTAATTCGACTTCAACTCTTGCATACTCGCGTCTTTGATACCTTGAAAGTTCAAACGTGTGAGGGATTTGAAGGATGAGCCTTCCATTATCAGTAAAAGTTTTTACCACAGTTCCCTCTAGTTTATATATACCATCTCCTTTTCTTATGAATGAGATATTTACTTTTTGGTTAACTATGCTATCTGGTAAGCTTCCTTTTATCAGTGCCCAGTACATATATCTTTCATCTTTGTCAAAGAGGACAACATCTACTTTTAGATCATCTCCTACCTGTAATTTTGCGGGCTGAAAGAGATCTATGTCTTTTGTGCTTGTTAGGGGAACGAAGTAAGGAACGTGGTCAAATCCAAGTTTCATTCTCATATCTTGGATCATTTCTTCTTTTGCGTTTGGATTGAGCTTAAGGTATAAGTTGATAACTTTTTCAAAAGGTGCCTTAAACTCCAATGCAAGAAAAGGGTCCCTACCAAGCTTTTTAGAATAGAACCATAAGATTTGGGCTTCTTCCCTAGTAAGACCTCTCTCTTTTGCCTCTTTAAAAAAGGATTCTCTTAATTGTTTCTCCTTTAAGTATTCTTTTATTCTTCCTGCAAACGTTAAAAATATTATGAAAGCTATGGTGATAAATAGAAACAAAAATACCGTAGAGCTATCCGCCGTAGGAAGTTTGAAGAAGTTAATTCTGTCCATACTATGCTCACTAAATAATAAGTTCTCTTTAAAATTATATCAGACTGAAACTATGGGCGAAAATGAATTCCATAAAATACTAACCATCCATACTTGACAAATTCTTAATGAGAATTATTATTATTAATAGACACCCCCTATCCCCCTCCCTCCTCCCCACTAGAGTAAAGGGGCGCCTCAGGGTGCCCTTCTTTTTTTGTCTTTTATCGGTTATATTCCACAATCTAAAACTTTGGAAGGGGTTCTAAAGTGGCAAAAATTATTCTGGGTTTTAGTGGAGGAGTGGATAGCTTTTATTCAGCTTACCTTCTAAAAGAACAGGGATTTACTGTATTTCCTATTCACTTTAGAATGTTTAAGAAGTCTTCAGTTGAAAAAGCAGAAAAAGTAGCGTCCATTTTAGGATTAAAGCTTACAGTTATAGATATTAGTGATGAATTTAAAAAACAGGTTATTGATTACTTTATAGAATACTATAAGAGGGGACTAACTCCTAACCCCTGTGCAGTGTGTAATAGAAACATTAAACTCAAGTACCTTTATAACTTAGCCCTTGAGTTAAATGCAGATTATATAGCTACTGGACATTATGCAAAGGTAAAGTTTTCTAAGGAGTGGAACAAAAAACTCATCTTCAGGGGGGAAGATAAGAAGAAGGAACAGTCTTACTTTCTTTCTTTAGCCGAGGATGTAGTTATCCAGAGATTGATACTTCCCCTTGGTGATTTTTCGAAAAAAGAAGTTATAGAGAGGGCAAGGACTTTAGGTTATCCATTTAAAAGCGAGAGTCAAGACATCTGCTTTATAGAAGGTCACTACGTTGACTTTTTGGAAAGGTACATTGAGCCTCAAGCTGGACTCTTTGTTCTTTCTGACGGAACACCTGTTGGAAGACATAAAGGGTACTATAGGTATACTATCGGACAAAGAAAAGGACTTGGAATTTCTTACGGTAAACCTCTTTATGTTGTTTCCATAGATGCTGAAAGGAATCAAGTCGTAGTTGGAGAAAAGAAAGAAATACAGAAAAGAGTTGTTTTTGTTAAAGATATTAACTGGCATCTAGACTTTGAAGAAATTAAAAAGTTTGATACTATTCAGGCACAAATTAGGTATCGTTCAAAACCTGTAGAAGTTGTGGACATAAACTATTTAAAAAATGGAATTTATTGTGTAAAATTAGCGGCGACAGTTGACGCCCCTACACCGGGGCAGATATGCGCCTTTTATAGCAATGAACTCCTCCTGGGAGGAGGTGAAATAACTAAGGAAGGAGAAGGAAGATGGCAGGAAGTATCGTAGCTATTGACTGGACTTTAGCAGTTCAAGCAGTAAACTTCCTCGTATTTATGGTTCTTATTAACAAATTTCTCTTTCAGCCTCTTCTAAATCTTATGGAAGAAAGGGAAAAGGAGCTTGGGTCTCATCACTCTGAAGTAGAGGCTTTAAGGAAAAAGGCTGAAGAACTCTTGAAAGAAGTTGATGAACTCTTGAATGGTGCAAAGGCAAAAGCTAAAAAGATTATTGACGAAGCTGTAAAAGAGGCTAAAGCTGAGAGAGATAGAATTCTCAAGGCTGCTCAAGAAGAAGCTACTGCAAAAGTAGAGGAAGCAAAGAAAGAAATTTGGCAAGGCTTTGAAAGCGAGAAGGCTAAAATCGAGGCTGAAGCTGAAAAGATAGCAGATGAAGTTGTAAGGAAAATTCTTGGTAAAAAGGCTGCTTAAGGGGGTAAAATGGAGCAGGCACAGAACCTTCTACTTTGGAAAACGGTAAATACAGTAATTCTAGTGGCTATTCTCTACTACATTCTTAGAAAACCTGTATCAAAGTTCATTTACGATGGTATCAATTCTATAGCTAGTAAGTTTGAGAGAGTTAAACAAGAAAAAGAAGAAGCATTAAAGCTTTTGAAGGAAGCTGAGAAAAAATCTCAAGAAGCCAAAGTGGAAGCAGAGAAGATAATTAAATACTCCCAAGAACTTGCTGAAAAAGAAAAGCAACAAATAATAGCTGAAGCGAAAGCTACTGCTGAGAGAATTATAAAAATGGCTGATGAAGAAATTGAAAGGGAAGTATTTAAGGCTAAGGAAGAGCTTAAAAAGTTTGCGGCTATGAAGGCTATAGAATTGGCAGAACAAAAGCTAAAGGGAACTATAGATCCTGAAACAAATAAGAAACTTATTGAATCTAGCCTTCAAAAGCTTTAGGAGGGATCAAGTTGAGACTGGAAGTAAGAGTAGCAAGAAGATACGCTAAAGCTCTAGTGGATGTTCTTTCAGACGAGAAACTGGAGAAGATCTTAAGCGAAGTTAAAGTGCTTGATTCAGTTATTGATGAGAAAGCAGTTAGGTACTTTAAAAGTCCTGTAGTTCCTTTGGAAAAGAAGAAAGGGCTTATTGAACAAGTACTCCAAAAGATAGAAGCTTCTGAAGAACTAAAAAGAGTTCTTGTGCTTATGGCAGAAAAAGATAGGCTCGGAATTATTAAAGAGTTTGTGTCTGAGTTTGAGAAGTTTGTAAACTTACGTCTTGGGGTGATTAAGGCTGAAATTGTTAGTGCAGTAGAAATTGACGAAGAGACTTTATCTAAAATAAAGGAGAAGATAGAGAACCTCTTTGGAAAGAAAGCGGAGATAACTACAAAACTTGATCCCTCCATAATAGGTGGCTTTATCATAAAGGTAGGAGATAAGGTTCTTGATGCATCAGTTAGAACTCAACTTGAGAACTTAAAGAAGGCAATAGTAGATTAACATAAAAAAATTAGCGAGGTGAAGGGATGCAAGTAAGAGCAGAAGAAATTTCCGAACTAATAAGAAAACAGATTGAGGAGTTTGAAGCATCCGTTAATCTTGATGAGACAGGTATCGTAATCAAAGTAGGCGATGGTGTAGCAAGAGTTTATGGTTTAGAGAACGTAGAATATGGAGAAGTAGTAGAGTTTGAAGATGGTACAGAAGGAGTTGCTTTCAACCTCGAAGAAGACAACGTTGGTGTAGTTCTCCTTGGAAAAGGTAAAGGAATTGTAGAAGGTGGAAAAGCAAAGAGGACAGGTAGAATCTTGGATATGCCTGTAGGTGATGGTCTAATTGGAAGAGTTCTTGATCCTCTTGGAAAGCCTATTGATGGTAAAGGGGATATTGAATACGTAGAAAGAAGAGCTGTTGAACGTATCGCTCCTGGTATTGTTACAAGAAAACCTGTTCACGAACCACTTCAAACGGGTATTAAAGCTATTGACGCTCTTATTCCAATCGGAAGAGGACAGAGAGAGCTTATCATTGGTGATAGACAGACAGGAAAAACAACAATTGCTATAGATACTATCCTCAACCAAAAAAGAGAAGGAGTTATCTGTATCTACTGTGCTATTGGACAAAAGCGTTCCACAGTTGCTCAAACAATTCAGCTCCTAAAAGAACATGGAGCTATGGACTATACAATTGTAATAGCTGCTACAGCTTCTGACCCAGCAGCTCTCCAGTATCTTGCTCCATATTCTGCAGTTACTGTGGCCGAATACTTTAGAGATACAGGAAGGGCTGCTCTTATTATCTACGACGACCTTTCTAAGCACGCTGTAGCTTACAGAGAAATGTCACTTCTCTTAAGACGTCCACCAGGAAGAGAAGCTTATCCTGGAGACGTGTTCTACCTACACTCTAGACTTCTTGAAAGAGCTGCTAAGCTTAACGACGAACTCGGTGCTGGTTCTCTAACAGCTCTTCCAATTATTGAAACAAAAGCTGGGGACATCTCTGCTTACATTCCAACAAACGTTATTTCTATTACTGACGGACAGATCTTCCTTGAAACAGACCTATTCTACAAAGGTCAAAGACCAGCTATTAACGTAGGTCTTTCCGTTTCAAGGGTCGGTGGTGCAGCCCAGATTAAGGCTATGAAGCAGGTAGCAGGAAAACTAAGACTTGAGCTTGCTCGTTACAGAGAACTTGAGGCCTTCTCACAGTTTGCTTCTGACTTAGACCCTGCTACAAGGGCTCAACTTGAACGTGGTAAGAGACTTATGGAACTTCTAAAGCAACCACCAAACAGTCCAGTTCCTGTTGAAAAGCAAATTGTTGCATTCTTTGCTGCAATCAATGGATACCTTGATGATATTCCTGTTGAGGCTGTTACAAAGTTTGAAAAGGAACTTTACTCTTTCATGGATGCTAAGTACTCAAACATTCTAAACGAAATCCTTGAGAAGAAGCAGCTTGACGACGAGCTTACAAACAAACTCCACTCTGCTATTAAGGAGTTTAAGGCTACATTTACTGCCTAATTAGTGAGGTAAAAAATGCCTGGAATGAGAGAAATAAAAGCTAAGATAAAGAGCTTAAAAGGTACAAAGCGGATTACCGCCGCCATGAAGGCGGTATCCGCCGCTAAACTTCGTAAAGCTCAAGTAGATCTTTTTAACATCCGCCCTTACGCTGATGTAATGAAAGGAATGGTTGAAGGCCTTTACTTAAGAGAGAACTCTGCTATTCATTCCATCTTCGCTGTAAGACCTGTAAAGAGAATAGAACTTGTTGTTATTAGCTCCGATAAAGGACTTTGCGGTGCTTTTAATGCCAATATAATCAGGGCTGTTAATAAGTTTGCCCGCGAAAAAATGGAGCAAGGAATAGAGGTAAGTCTTACTGCTGTTGGAAACAAAGCTTGTCAATTTTTCACTAAATACTCTAAGCTGAAAGTTCGTAAAGAAATAAAAGACATTTTTAGAAGGATTGGTCTACCTCTTGCAAACGAAATTAGTGAAGATCTTTACTTAGGTTATATATCTGAATACTTTGATGAAGTTTACCTTGTTTACAACAAGTTTGTTAACGCTCTTACTCAGGAAGTAACTTTTGAAAAGATTTTGCCTCTTTCTATAGATGCTGAAAATGAACCTGTTGCCGAGTATACAGTTGGTCCTGATGAAAGTGTAGTTGAGGAAGCAGTAAAAGCTTACGTATCTGCAATTGTTCTTAAAGCTCTTAAAGAGTCTGAAACTTCTGAACATGCAGCACGTATGACTGCTATGGATAATGCTACAAAGAACACGGAAGACCTCATTAAGAAGCTCACAATTTCCTTTAACAAAGCAAGACAAGCCGCTATTACAAAAGAGCTTATAGAAATTACAACTGCTATTGAAGCAATGAAATAATTGGGAGGATAGATATGGCAGAACATAAAGGTAGAATCGTTCAGATTGTTGGACCTGTTATAGATGTTGAGTTTCCAGATGGGCATCTTCCAAAAATATATCACGCTTTAAGAGTTCCTAACGTTAAGCAGATTACTTGGGATGGGAAGGTTAAGACTGGCGATCTTATGCTTGAAGTTCACCAGCAACTTGGCGAAAACAGAGTAAGATGTGTAGCTTTCGGTGCTACTGAAGGTCTTAAGAGAGGAATGGAAGTTATCGATACTGGAGATTACCTCAAAGTTCCAGTAGGACATGCTACAAGAGGAAGAATCTTTAACGTAGTTGGTGAACCAATCGATGACCAAGGTCCTGTTGAGGCTGAAGAATACTGGCCAATTCACAGACCAACTCCACCACTTACAGAGCAAAAATCTACTGCAGAAATTTTTGAAACAGGTATTAAAGTAATTGACCTTCTTGAGCCATACGCCAAGGGTGGAAAGACAGGACTATTCGGTGGTGCTGGAGTTGGAAAGACAGTTCTTCTTATGGAGCTTATTCACAACGTTGCAATGAAGCACGGAGGTTTCTCCGTATTTGCTGGAGTTGGTGAAAGAACAAGGGAAGGTACAGACCTTTGGCTTGAAATGAAAGAATCTGGTGTTCTTCAAAATACAGTTCTTGTTTACGGTCAGGTGAACGAGCCACCAGGAAACAGGTGGCGTGTTGCGATGACCGGTGTTACTATGGCTGAATACTTTAGAGATGTAGAAGGAAGAGACGTTCTATTCTTCGTAGATAACATGTTTAGATTTATTCAGGCTGGTTCTGAAGTTTCAGCTCTACTTGGAAGAATTCCTTCTGAGGTTGGATACCAGCCAACACTTGCCACAGAAGTAGGAGCTCTTCAAGAAAGAATTACTTCTACAAAGAAGGGTTCTATTACTTCTGTTCAAGCTATTTACGTTCCTGCTGACGACTTTACAGACCCAGCTCCATTTACACTCTTTGCTCACCTTGACGCTACAACCGTTCTTTCAAGATCTCTTGCTGAGCAAGGTATTTACCCAGCAGTTGATCCTCTTGAGTCAACATCAAGAATGCTTGATCCACAAATCGTAGGAGAAAGACACTACAGGGTTGCAAGAGAAGTTCAAAGATACCTCCAAAGATACAAGGAACTCCTTGAAATCATTGCTATCCTTGGTATGGAAGAGCTTTCTGAAGAGGATAAACTCGTTGTTCATAGAGCAAGAAGAATTCAGCTCTTCCTCACACAGCCATTCCACGTTGCTGAAGTATTCACAGGAATGCCTGGTAGGTACGTAACCATTGAGGAAACAATTGAAGGATTTGAAATGATCATTAACGGTGAACTTGACCACCTCCCAGAAAACGCATTCTACATGGTTGGAAACATCCAAGAGGCAATAGAGAAAGGAGAGAAGCTTCTAAAAGAAGCTGGTGCTAAGTAAGGGGTGAATAATGGCTACTGTTAGAGGAATTCCAGCAGAGATGGATTTACTCTTAGCTTCCTCTACTGGGAAGCATATTGAAGCGAAAGTAAAGGAAATTTACATAGAAACCGATGACGGTGACCTTGGCGTTCTGCCAGGTCACCAACCTGAATTCTATTCTGTAAGCGCTGGCGTTTTAAAGTTTAAGGATGTTGAAGGAAAAGAAGAAGAAAAAGTTCTTTTCAAAGGTTTTGTTCAAATAGAACCTGAAATTGTAAGAATAGGAGTTGAGGACTTTTTTGATCCCAATAAACTTGATGTTGAAAGGATAGAAAAGGAAATTTCTGCTATCAAAGAAAAGCTTGAATCTTTATCTCCTGAAGGAGAAAGTATCCGCGGAAAACTGGAAACTGTAGTAGCTAAACTTGAAAATCTATTAGAGAGGTCCCGCTAAGGGCCTCTTTTTTTCATTGCTCTTAGACCTACTATTCCTACTATCATTCCAACCAGTAAAGTTCCAACAACTACATATAGTGTTTTTGTAGTTCTTTCAGAGAGTCCATTATCAAGTTTAGGGATTTGTTCTTTTGTTAACTTTGGACGAACTTCGATTATTTTTCCTGATTCCATTCTTATTTTTATAACTTCAACTTCTTTACCATTTTTATCGATCCAAGCTTCTGTAGGTTTGTCTTTTGAAAAAGAAAAATGCGTAAAGCTTAAGAATATTAGAATAAAGACAGCCAAAAATCTTTTCATTTTTCCTCCTTAAAAGCTTATTTTCATTTTAACAATTTATAGTTCACTTTCTTGACAATTTCCTTTTACTTTAGTAAATTTCCGTTCACCCGCTACATTTTCGGCGTTTTCCCAAAAACGCCAAATTATTGGAGGAATACTGATGAAGACCTTTATGTTGAGAAAGGAAGACGTTCAGAGGGACTGGTACGTTGTAGATGCTACTGGCAAAACTCTTGGTAGACTTGCAAGTGAGATAGCAAAAATCTTAATGGGTAAGCACAAGCCAACTTACACTCCTCACGTTGACAACGGAGATTTTGTTGTAGTTGTAAACGCTGAAAAGATCTTTGTAACAGGTAAAAAGCTTGAAAAGAAGATCTACTACAAGCACACAGGATACATGGGACACCTTAAAGAGACAACTTTAAAAGAGATGCTTCAGAAGAAGCCTGAAGAAGTTATCAGACTTGCTGTTAGAGGAATGCTTCCTAAGAACAAATTAAGAAAAAGAAGAATGAAAAGACTTAAAGTTTACGCAGGACCAAACCATCCACACACTGCACAAAATCCTAAACCTATCGAGCTTTAACGGAGGAGTAAATGGCTGAAGAAATTAGATATTATGGAACAGGAAAAAGAAAAACAGCTATTGCAAGGGTATGGCTTATTCCTAACGGAGAAGGAAAGGTAATTATCAGGCTCTCTAAGAATAAAGAGGTTGATGCTGCTACATATTTTGGGAGACTTGCACTTTTAAAGATAATGGAACAACCTTTTGAAGTAACAGGAACAACTGGAAGATTTAACGTTCTTTGCACTGTAAAGGGTGGTGGAAAGTCTGCTCAAGCTGACGCTATTAAGTATGGAATTGCAAAGGCCCTTCTTGCCTTCAATCCTGAGTTAAGACAAACTCTCAAGAAAGCAGGTTTCCTCACAAGAGATGCAAGAATCAAGGAAAGAAAGAAGTACGGTCAGAGAGGAGCTCGTGCAAGGTACCAGTGGTCCAAGCGTTAAGATATCTATTATCGGTGCTTCTGGATATACAGGGGCGGAACTTCTCCGCCTCTTATCATTTCATCCAAAAGTGGAAGTTGTTTGTGTAACATCAAGGCAGTTTAAAGGTTCTAAGGTTGGTGAAGTTTTCCCTCACTTCTTGCAAAGTCCTTATGAAAACTTAACTTTTGAAGAATTAAACTGTGAAAAAATATCTAAGATTAGTGATGTAGTTTTCTGCTGTCTCCCCCATAAAGCTTCTTTTTCAGTTGTAAAGGAACTTTACGAACTTAATCCAGATTTAAAGATTATTGACTTTAGTGCCGATTTTCGCTTTAAGACACCTGAAAAATATGAAAAGGTTTACGGAGTAGTTCATACTGCTAAAGAGCTTTTTAAGAAAGCGACCTATGGACTTCCAGAGATAAATAGAGAGGAAATAAAAAAGAAAAACATAATAGCTAATCCTGGTTGTTATCCAACGAGCATAATTTTGGGACTCTATCCTGCTAAGGAAAAGGGACTAATAGATACCTCCTTTCCTGTAATTGCTGACAGTAAATCAGGAGTTACAGGAGCAGGAAGGAAAGCAACTCTTTCGTTTACTTATTGTGAGGTGAATGAGTCGTTCAAAGCTTACGGAGTAGAAGGACATAGACACGCTCCTGAAATAGCCGAAAAGTTGGATTTAGGTCTTTTAAGGTTTACTCCTCATTTGGTTCCAATGAACAGAGGAATTCTTTCAACAATTTACTTTAAAACTAAAGCTTCAAAAGAGGAACTTCAGAAAGTTTATGAAGAATTTTACAAAGATGAATACTTTGTTAGGGTAAGGAATACTCCACCAAAAACTTCTGATGTTGCTGGTACGAACTTTTGCGATATTTATGTAACGAAAGATGAGGAAAACGGACTTGGCGTTGTGGTTTCTGTTATTGACAATATAGGGAAGGGGGCTTCTGGTCAGGCTGTCCAAAACATGAACATAGTTTGCAGTTTCCCAGAAACTACCGGTCTTGAGATTTTTTCAAACTGGATATAGTTTTTTCTTTAAGGATGAAGGATAAAATAGTCATTAAAGGTGCACGTCAACATAACTTAAAGAATATTAATCTTGAAATTCCAAAAAATAAACTAGTGGTTATTACTGGAGTTTCCGGTTCCGGAAAATCATCACTTGCCTTTGACACCCTTTATGCTGAAGGACAAAGACGATACGTTGAAAGTCTTTCGGCTTACGCAAGGCAGTTTCTAGAACTTATGGAAAAGCCAGATGTAGACATAATAGAAGGTCTCTCTCCTGCAATTTCCATTGAACAAAAAACGGTATCTAAGAATCCCCGTTCAACGGTAGGAACAACTACAGAAATTCACGACTACTTAAGAGTTCTCTTTGCAAGGGTTGGAACTCCTTACTGTCCAAAGTGTAACATTCCGATAGAACCTCAAACTGTACAAAGTATAGTTGACAGAATATTAAAACTCGAAGGAAAAAGAATAGTTCTTATTTCCCCTGTTGTTAGAGAGAGAAAAGGTGAGCACAGGGAACTTATAGAAAGGCTTTTTAAACAAGGCTTTAGAAGGCTAAGAATTGATGGTAAAGAGTACAGAATAGAAGAAGCTTTGGAACTTTCTTTAGAGAAGAAGGTAAAGCATACAATAGAAGTCATTGTTGATAGACTAAAGGTAAGCCAAAAGGACAAAACACGAATTGCCGATTCTGTGGAGATAGCTGTTAGACTTTCTGACGGTCTTATAACGGTTCTTGACTACGATACGAAAAGAGAAGAAACCTATTCAACAAAGGGGGCTTGTCCTATTTGCGGTTTTAGTTTCAAGGAAATTTCCCCAAGACTTTTTTCTTTTAACAGTCCCCTTGGAGCGTGTTCTTCCTGTGGAGGGCTTGGGTTTAGGATGAAAGTTGACGAGAACCTTCTTATTGATTGGGATAGACCTATTTTAGAAGCGATAGAACTTACAGAAAAAGCAAAGTTTGAGTATCTTAAAGATTTGCTTTTAACAGGTTGTGAAGTTTTGGGGATATCTCCTTACGCTAAATTTTCTGAACTTTCTAAGAAAGAAAGAGATTTTCTTCTTTTCAGTGAAAAAACAAATATGCGAGTTTTTAACACCGTTCCATATTCTCGTGGAAACTATAGGCCTTACTACTTTGAGGGGATTGTAAGACATCTTGAAAGACGTTATATGGAGTCTGAATCTGATTACGTAAAAGAACTTATAGAACCGTATCTTGTAGAAGCTGAATGTGAAACTTGTAAAGGAAAGAGGTTAAACCAAGAAGCACTTTCGGTAAAAATAAAAGGTTTTAATATTGCTGACCTTGAATCTATGACGATAAGGAAACTTTACGAATTTTTTGAGTCTTTAAAGTTTTCTGGTCAAAAGAAAATAATCGCAGAAAGGCTTATCAAGGAAATTAAGAATAGACTTAAATTCTTGCTTGATGTTGGACTTGACTACTTAACCTTAGATAGAAGAGCGTCTACTTTATCTGGAGGAGAATCTCAAAGAATAAGGCTTGCTACTCAAGTTGGGTCGAGGCTTACGGGAGTTCTATACGTTCTTGATGAACCGAGTATTGGACTTCACCAAAGGGATAATAGAAGGCTGATAGAAACTTTAAAGTCTTTAAGGGATCTTGGAAATACGGTTATCGTTGTTGAACATGATATTGAGACTATAGAAAGTGCAGATTTTGTTGTTGATATGGGACCGGGAGCAGGAGTTCACGGTGGGGAGGTTGTAGCTACCGGAACGCCAGAAGAAATAAAGAAAAACGAAAAATCTCTAACTGGAAAATACTTGTCAGGTGAATTTAAAATAGAATTTTCGCCAAATAGGAGAAAGCCTTCTGATAAATGGTTAAGGATAGTAGGTGCAAGAGAGCATAACTTAAAAAACATCACTGTAGAAATACCTTTGGGACTTTTTGTCTGTATTACTGGTGTTTCTGGTTCAGGAAAGTCCACTCTTATAAACGAGATACTTTATAAAGCTTTAGCAAGGGAACTTTACAAAAGTAAAGTAATCCCTGGAGCTTATGACAAAATAGAGGGATTGGAGTTTATTGACAAGGTTGTAAGAGTGGACCAATCACCTATCGGTAGAACTCCACGTTCTAATCCTGCAACCTACGTAGATGTTTTTACCCATATTAGAGAACTCTTTGCTGCAACGCCAGAAGCAAGGGCTCGCGGTTATAAAAAGGGAAGATTTTCTTTTAATGTTCCCGGTGGAAGATGTGAAGCTTGTAAAGGGGATGGAGTTATAAAGGTTGAAATGCACTTTTTACCTGATGTCTACGTTGTTTGTGATGAATGTGGAGGAAAGAGGTATAACAGGGAGACTTTAGAAATCACTTATAAAGGAAAGAACATTTACGAAGTTCTTGAAATGACCGTTGAAGAGGCAATGGAGTTCTTTAGAAATCACCAAAGGATATTCCAGAAACTTAAAACTCTTTACGATGTGGGTCTTGGTTATATAAAACTAGGGCAGCCTGCAACTACCCTTTCTGGAGGTGAAGCCCAAAGGGTAAAACTTGCAAAGGAACTTTCAAAGAAAGGGACTGGAAAGACTGTTTACATTTTGGATGAACCAACAACGGGACTTCACATTCACGATGTTAAGAAACTAATTAACGTTCTTCAAAAACTTGTAGATAAAGGAAATACCGTAATAGTTATTGAGCATAATCTTGACTTTATAAAGTGTGCCGACTGGATAATCGACCTTGGACCGGAAGGGGGAGATAGAGGAGGAGAGGTTGTTGCCGTAGGAACTCCAGAAGAAGTAGCAAAAACCGACACTTGGACTGGAAAGTTCCTAAGGGAAGTTCTAAAAAGCTAGGTTGTACTTTTCCATAACCTTTTTATACTCATCAAGGATTTTTCTTCTTATGTGAAGGTAAAGATCTTTGTTCAGTGGATTAACTATTGGAATGTATTCTCCGTTTTTTGTTTTCTTAGAAGGCATCTGAATAAAATAACCGTTGTTTGAGTAAACAATCTTGATATCCTTTATTTCCAAAATGTCGTTTATTTTAATAGAAGCTACAGCTTTTATGTTTCCTCCAATTCCTGTTGTGTCAAAAGGGTATATCTTTACTTCTGTAACTTCTAAGTTCATAACAGGTAATCTTTCAAGTGCCTTCCTGTCCATCTTTTTCCTTCTAGCTACTTTATAGAAATTCCGTTATCTATAGTTTGGTAAACTGGATTTCCTTTCTCCTTCCACCTTTGGAGTCTTCTTTGAGAAATTACCTGTATTGGAAGGTAAACTCCACTTGATTCGTAGATCTTTAAGGCAGTTTCCATAATAGTTTTTAGAGATTCAAATTCATTCTCAACAAGGACAAAAACCTCTATTCCCTCTTCATTTTGGGTAACTTTAATATCGTTAAAGATAACTTTTTTAGATATCTCTTTAGAAAAGTTTAAAAGAGCTTCTTTTTTTCTCTTCTCTAAGTTTAGCTTGTTCCACCAAGATGGTTTTTGTATCTTGACGTTTTTTTCTACATAGACCACAATGCCTTCAGTTCCTTCAGGAACTTCTAAGTCTTCTAAGGGGATGAAAACACCGTTCTTGAAAACGACTTTGACTGCTTTCATCCTATCCCCTAATTTCATTATGAAAGTTACGTTAAAAATTTATTTCGAAGGAGTAGTTATGGAAGTGGAAGAGCTACTAAAACTGGCAAGAAAGGTTATAGAGAATTCTTATTCTCCCTATTCTAACTTCCGAGTTTCTGCTGTATTAATAGGAAGCAAGGGAGTATATAAAGGAGTGAACGTAGAGAATGTTTCTTACGGTCTAACCATTTGTGCTGAAAGAGTTGCTATCTTTAAAGCAATCTCTGAAGGTGAAAGAAATTTTTCAGAAATCTTTATTTACTCTCCCGATGGAATGCCTTACCCGTGTGGGGCATGTAGACAGGTGATGAGGGAGTTTTGTTCCGATGATTTTAGGGTTATGGTCAGTAACGGTTCCGATGTAAAAGAGTTTACTCTTAAGGAGCTATTACCGTTCAGCTTTAAGTTATAATAACTTACAACCTTGAAGGGGTGGCTAGATGATAGTTTTACTTGTCGAAGATGATGAAGATCTTGGAGAACTTGTAAAGTACAACTTGGAGAAAAAGAACTTCAAAGTTGATTGGGTTTTAGATGGTCAAGAAGCTTTAGAGAGAGCAAAAACAAACAAGTACGATTTAATTATTCTTGATTTAATGCTACCAAACGTAAACGGTTTAGAAATTTGTGAAAAAATTAGGGAAAGCTCGCAGAATGAAGATACACCGGTTATTGTTCTTACAGCTCTTTCTGATGAAGATACTAAGGTTAAAGGTTTTTCTTTAGGAGCAGACGATTACGTAACGAAACCTTTCAGTATGAAAGAATTACTTGCAAGAATAGAGGCTATTTTAAGAAGAGCAGGATATACACTTAAAAATGTTGTTGAATTTGAAGGAATTGTCTACGACAGAAAATCCAAAAGTGTTTCTGTTGATGGAAAACCTATTTATCTTACAAAAACAGAGTTACAGCTTCTTGAATTTTTCCTTGAACATCCGGGAGAACTTTTTTCGAGGGAAGAGCTTCTTGAGAGAATTTGGGGACACGATCACAATGAGACAACAAGAACCGTTGATGTTTACATAAGTAGATTGAGGAAAAAGCTTGGAGAGAAAGGAAAATATTTAAAAACACTTCCGAGATTGGGATATAAACTAACCAAAGAATGAGGTGGAATATGAGAATTGTAGACCTTAGGACGGAAAATTGGGAAAAGAACCCTGAGCTTCTCAGAATAAAAAACAGAGGGCAAGGACTTGAAAGCAGATATGCCCAGAGTGTCCTTGAGATAATAGAAAGTGTCAAAAAGTTTGGAGATAGCGCTGTATTCTCTTATGCTAAAAAGTTCGATAGAGTGGAAATTACCCCTGAAAACGTAAAAGTTTCTGAAAAGGAAATAGAAGAGGCTTTTGAGAAAGTAGAACCAGAGGTTTTAGAGGCTATAAGGGTTGCTGTTGAGAGAGTAAGAAAGTTTCACGAACACCAAAAAGAAAACTCTTACTTTGTTACAGAACCTGGAATAGTTTTGGGTCAGAAAGTTATTCCTCTTGAAAGTGCTGGAATTTACGTTCCGGGTGGAAAGGCTTCTTATCCATCTTCTGTAATAATGAATGCTGTTCCTGCAAAAGTTGCTGGAGTTAAAAAGCTTGTAATGATCACTCCAGCTATTGGCTCTTTAGAGGTTAATCCATACTCTCTTGTAGCTGCAAAACTTTCTGGAGTTGATGAAATATATAGAGTTGGTGGTGCTCACGGCGTTGCTGCTATAGCCTTTGGAACAGAGTCAATACCAAAGGTAGACAAGATTGTTGGTCCTGGAAATATTTACGTTGCTCTTGCTAAAAAGTTCCTTTTTGGAACGGTTGATATAGATATGGTAGCTGGTCCAAGTGAAATTCTTGTAATTGCAGATGAAACTGCAAATCCTGATTGGGTAGCTACTGACCTTCTTTCCCAAGCTGAACACGATGAGCTTGCAGGGTCATTCCTAGTTACTCATAGTGAAAAAGTGGCAAAAGAGACAGTAAAGGCGATAGAGGAGAAACTCAAAGTATTAAAAAGGAAAGAAATTGCTCAAAAATCCATAGAAAACTTTGGAACCGTGTTTTTAACAAGAGATGTTTATCACTCTTGTGAAGTTTCAAACCTTATAGCTCCAGAGCACCTGGAAGTTGCTACAAAAGAACCGTTTGCTCTCCTTGACTATATAAAGAATGCGGGAGCTATTTTCTTAGGGCATTACACTTGCGAATCACTCGGAGATTATGTCCTGGGACCGAACCACGTTCTACCAACAGGCGGAAGTGCGAGATTTTTCTCTCCACTTGGAGTTTACGACTTTGTTAAGCGTTCTTCAGTTCTTTATGTTAGTGAAGAAGGATTTAGACAAGTGGCAAAACATGCTAGGAACCTTGCTGAGTGTGAAGGGCTTGAAGCTCACAGGCTTGCTGTCGAGGTAAGAGAAGGAATCAAGATAACCTTGAAACAAGAGGTTAAAAGATGAAACATCTTATATCCAGTGAAGACATTTCGGTAGAAACTTTTAAAGAAATTTACGAAACCTCTAAAATTGTCAAGAAGGCTTTAAGGGAAGGAAGAAAAAAGTTTTCTGTATTAAGAAGTAAATGTGTTGTAAACCTTTTCTTTGAACCTTCAACAAGAACAAGATCTTCCTTTGAAAAGGCAGGAAAGTTTTTGGGGGCTGATGTTATTAACATCAGTGTTTCTACAAGTAGCGTAAAAAAGGGAGAAACTCTTATTGATACTCTTAAAAACCTCGATATGATGCATCCCGATATTGTCGTTCTAAGGCATCCTTGCGAGGGAGCTCCTTACACTGTTAAAAATCATATTAATGCTTCTATAATTAACGCTGGTGATGGTTGTCATCAGCATCCAACTCAAGCTCTTCTTGATGCAGCAACACTTATGGGACACTTAGGAAGTTTAGAAGGAAAAAAGATAACAATAATGGGAGATATTTCTCACAGTCGAGTGGCAAGATCAGATGCAATTTTATTTAGAAAACTTGGATCAGAAGTTTTCGTATACGGTCCTTCACCGATGATGCCAAGATTCCCAGAGAGTTTTGGTGTAAAAGTTCTTTCTTCCTTTGAAGAAGTGGCAGAAATCTCTGACGTTATAATCCTTTTAAGAATTCAACTTGAGAGACAAGAATCAAGGAAGGTATTCCCTTCCTTAAGAGAATACGCTGATCTTTTCGGTATGAACAAGAAGAGACTTTCTATGTTAAAAAGAGATACAGTTATTCTGCATCCAGGACCTTTCAATAGAGGAGTTGAACTTAACAACGATGTGGTTAGTTCTGATCGTTCTTTAATATTTGAACAAGTAGAAACTGGTCTTGCGGTCAGAATGGTTGTTCTATCATTGCTTGCTGGAAGGCTTTCTAAGCTTAAGGAGGAAATACAATGAGAAAGTTGGGGATTGTAGGTGCTATAGCTATTTTGGGGGCTTTTCTCTTTAGCTGTTTTGAAGGTGGAATTTTAAATAGAGACCTTGTTTTTAAGAATAAGCAGGGAGACGTTGTTTTTAGTCACGTTTACCATGTAAAAGTTAAGAAACAAAGGTGTTCATACTGTCACCCAAAGTTATTTACCCAAAAGTTTGGTTATGACAAGTTTACAATGAAGGACATTTGGGAAGGTAGATACTGTGGGGCTTGCCATAACGGTGTAAAAGCTTTTGACGCTAAAAAGACTGAAAATTGCACAAAATGTCATAAAACAAAAACCCAAAAAGGAGAAGGCAAGTAATGGTGTCTCTTTTAATAAAAGGCGGAAGAGTAGTAGATCCTTCTCAAAAGATAGATGGTCAATTTGATATTCTGATTGAAAATGGGCGTATTCTCAGGCTTGAAAAGAACATAAAAAGCTCTGAGGCTTCTGAAGTTATAGAAGCAGATGGTCTTATTGTGTCTCCTGGATTTATAGACCTTCACGCTCACTTAAGAGATCCTGGTTATGAGTGGAAAGAGGATATAGAGACAGGTTCTTTAGCCGCTGTCGCAGGGGGAATAACTTCTGTCTGTGCAATGGCAAATACTGAACCTGTCAACGATAATCCTGCCATTACAAGGTACATAATTGAAAAAGCTGAAAAGGTAGGGCTTTGTGATGTATTTCCAATAGGTGCTATTACAAAAGGTCTTAAGGGTGAAGAACTTGCAGAAATAGGATTAATGGTAAAAGCTGGAGTTGTTGCAATATCCGATGATGGGGAAACCCCAAAAGACTCAAAGCTTTTAAGAAACGCTATGGATTATGCAAGAAGCCTTGGTATTCCTGTTTTCTGCCATAGTGAGGATAAGAGTCTATCAAGTGGTGGTCATATGAATGAAGGTTACCTTTCAAGTTATCTTGGTGTTCCTGGTATGCCGAAAGAAGCCGAAGATATAGGAACTATGAGAGATATTCTGCTGGCAAAACTTACAAAAGCTCACGTTCACATCTGCCACGTTTCAAGTTCAGGAGCTCTAAAGATAATAGAAAAGGCAAAGAAAGAAGGAGTAAACGTAACCTGCGAAATTACTCCGCACCACTTTACCCTTACAGAAGAGGCTGTGAGAAACTTTGATACAAATGCAAAGATGTGTCCTCCGTTAAGGACAGAAGAAGACGTTAAATCCTGTAAAGAAGCTCTTAAAACAGGCATTGCTGATGTAATAGCAACTGACCACGCTCCCCATACTGTAGATGAGAAAAATGTTGAATTCTGTAAAGCTCCGTTTGGAATTATTGGCTTTCAAACAATGTTGTCTTTATCTTTAAATCTTGTTAGGGAAGGCTATTTAACCCTTTCTCAGTTAATAGAAAAACTTTCGACTAAACCCGCAAGAATAATAAGGAAGAATGATATCGGAACTTTGAAAGTAGGAAGTAGAGCGAACATTACAATTTTTGATGAGAATGAAGAGTATGTCTTTACGAAAGAAATGATAAGGTCTAAGAGCCTTAATACACCTTTCTTAGGTTGGAAATTAAAAGGAAAAGTTAAATTTACCATTTATAATGGTAAAATAGTTTATAAAGATTTGTAAGGAGTTTATATGCCGCAAGGAACCAGTTTTTTTGATTTATTTTTCATATTTCTCTTATTTTTCTCTTTGTGGCCCTTATTCCAACAGAAAAACCTTGAATGGGCAAGGCTAAGACTCATTAAAGACTTAGAGAAAAAGAGAAAATCAAGAGTAATAACAATGATCCATCGCCAGGAACGTCTTGCCCTTATGGGATTCCCCCTGATGAGATATATCACCATAGAAGATTCTGAAAGGATATTAAGAGCTATTAGAATGACTCCAAAGGACATGCCTATAGACCTAATAATCCATACTCCAGGAGGACTTGCTCTTGCAGCAACACAAATAGCTTCTGCTCTTATAAAACATAAAAGTCCTGTAAGGGTGATTGTTCCTCACTATGCAATGTCTGGTGGAACTCTTATAGCTCTTGCTGCTGATGAAATAATAATGGATGAGAATGCGGTACTTGGTCCTCTAGATCCTCAGCTTGGTCAATTTCCTGCACCATCCATTCTAAAGGCTTTTAAAATGAAAAAAGAGAATTTAAAAGATGAGATGCTAATACTTGCAGACGTTGCAGAAAAATCGTTGGCACAGATGAAAAATACAATCATGAAAATCCTTTTAGCAAAAGGACACAGTAAAGAGAAGGCAGAAGAGATAGCCGATCTTCTAACCTGTGGGTATTGGACTCACGACTATCCGCTTACTGCTGATGTTATAAAAGATTTAGGACTTAATGTGTCAACAGAAGTTCCAGATGAGGTTTATGACCTTATGGAACTTTACTATCAGCCTTCTGGGCAAACTTCTGTTCAGTACATTCCAGTACCTTATGGAGAACCTAAGAAGGGAGAAATTCCTGTTAAGAAACCCCATTAGGAGTAAGAATGTTCAAGGTAGGAGATAAGGTTGCTTGTCCTCCCCATGGCGTAGGAGTAATTGAAGGAAAAGAAGAAAGAGAAGTGGGAGGGAAGAAAGTTCTATACTTTAGGATTTCTTTAGTAGGGAAGAACATGTCAATTCTTGTTCCGGAAAGTAGTATAGAGGTTTCGGGGATTAGACCGGTATTATCAACGGAAGAGGTGGAAGAGATACTTAGATTCTTAAGTGAAGTTCCTACAAATATAAGTGAAAAATGGACGGTAAGGCATAGACTTAATGTTGATAGACTAAAGACAGGAGAGATAAAAGAACTTGCAACTGTTGTTAGAAATCTATCCTATAGATCAAAAGATAAAGAACTGTCCTATTCAGAAAAGAGAATGTTTGAGGAGGCGTTTAGTAAACTTTCTGAGGAAATAGCTCTTGTCCTTGGAGAACCGGTAAGAAAAGTAAAGCAAAAGATAAGAAAAATCCTCAAAGAGGTTCAAAAGTAGATGCTGATGTCAAAGCTTCTAGGGGGATTTTTCTTACTCTTACTGTTCATATCTACTGTGATTTTTAAGAACTATGGGTTTACTTTAACTCAATCTTTAATTATTGGAATATTTCTTACAGCAGCTTCCTTTCTCTTTTATCAATTTGTAATGAAGAGAAGACTTAAGGTAAAAATAGTTCTTCTCTTTTTAGCTGGATTTTTCCTAGGGCTTTACCTTGCCAAGGGTATTACTCTTTCTCTCTATTCAATATTTACAAACTTTCCATACCTTCAAGAAATAGTCTTCTTGACCCTGCCGTATCTTTTGGGTTTTACTGCTAGTGAAATAGGGAAGGATAAGTCTTTTTCAGAGCTTTTAAAAGATGAACAAGGACTATACTGCACTTCTAAAGTTGTTGATACAAGTGCACTCATAGATGGTAGGATTGTGGAGATTGCAAAAGTTGGTTTTGTAGAAGGAAAGCTAATAATTCCAAGGTTTGTCCTTGAAGAACTACAATCCCTTGCTGATTCTACTGATCCTATGATAAGAACGAAAGGAAAAAAAGGTCTTGAAATAGTTTCAGAGCTGAAGACTTTAAAGTACGTACCTGTTGAGATCTTTGAAAGAGATATTCCGTGGATAAAGGACGTTGACTCAAAGCTTGTAGAACTTTCAAGAAGGTTAAAGGCAAAACTTATTACTACTGACTATAACCTTAACAAGATTGCTTCAATTAAAGGAGTTGAGATTCTAAATATAAATGACCTTGCAAACGCCCTAAAACCTGTAGTTGCAGTAGGGGAAGAGCTTGTTGTTTTCCTTGTAAAAGAGGGTAAAGAGAAAAACCAAGGTGTTGGTTATCTTGACGACGGAACAATGGTAGTTGTTGACAATGCCAAACACTTAATAGGTCATAAAGTAAAGGTTCTCGTTAATAATCTTCTTCAAACTTCTTCTGGAAAGATAATCTTTGCAAGACCTAAAGAGGTTATCAAGTGAGATTTGCTGTAATTCCTGCTGCTGGTTTGGGGAGAAGATTCGGAGGAAAAAAGCAATTTTTTGAAATGGATGGAAAGCTTATAGTTGAGTTTCCTCTTTCCGTTTTTCAAGCATCAAAACTTATTGATGGAATTATCTTAGTCCTTCCAAAAGAGGATATCCTCGTAGGAGAACGTTTAAGAGAAAAATATCCAAAGATAACAAAAGTTGTTGCAGGTGGGGCTGAAAGGCAAGAGTCAGTTTATAATGGGCTTAAAGCGATTAATCAAAATGTAAAAGAGGTAATCGTTCATGACGGTGTAAGACCTTTCATCTTTGAGAGTACGATAGAAAGTCTTGTAGAAAGCTTTCAAATCTTGAATTTTGATGGTTTAATACTTGGTGTGAAACCCAAAGAAACTGTAAAAGAAATTAAGGGTAATCATCTTGTGAGAAAAACACTAAACAGGGATAGGTTAATCTTAGTTCAAACACCGCAAATTTTTAAATTTCCTGTTTTGTTAGATTCTCATGAAAAGGCGAGAAAAGAAAATTTCTTAGCTACCGATGATTCTGCTTTATTAGAAAGATACGGTTATACAGTTGGTGTAGTAGAGGGGGACTACAGGAATATAAAAATTACAACCCCCGAAGATTTGGAAATAGCAAAACTTTT
>JBDOLX010000064.1:44585-46003 GCA_039832905.1 Desulfurobacteriaceae bacterium
CCTAAGAGTCTATCAAGAATTATTGCTGCTGCTGATCGTACAGAAAGATGGTTATAGTCGGTAGGCCCTTTTACGGGTTCTAAGATATAATCAGCGCTTTTTATAAACTCCTCGGTAAGTCCCCAACCGGTTCCAAAGCAAATGATAATGTCCTTTCCATTCTCTATTTTCTCTCTTAATTCTTTAAACGAGATAGCATTTTCATAATTCCTTGCGGTAGTAACAACAATTTTCGGTTTTACATTATCCTCTTTCTCTATATCTTTTAATGCATCTTCAAAGTAAGGAACAGCCTTAACGAGTTTTAATGCTTCCCACCTTTTGGGATTGTATTCCTTTCCGTGTCCTCCTTGCCAGAAGGTTAGAAGCTTATTTGCAAGCCACAAATGGTTTTCTATCGGTTGAACAAGGTAGTATCTTTTCACTCCGTAAGTTCTAGAAGCTCTCGCTATGTCATGTATATCAAGAGTTGTAAGTGATGTTGATACTACTTTCCTTGCCTTATTGTAAACCGGATAGTGGAGTAGTGCCACATATACAGCCATCTAATCTCCCCTTCTAAATTACTACCGAAAGTATGTCAAAAACTTTGATTTCCTATTATAAAATTTCCCTGTAAATAAGAAAGGAGAGTAAGAGATTGAAACAGGTTGTTTTGCTAACTGTTTTCCTGTTTTTGTTTTCTCTAGACTCCTTTGCACAAAATAAACTTCAAATAGAAGCGGAAAGTTTAAAGGGAAGTGTTAGTAAAGAAGTTGTTGCAGAAGGAAGTGTAGAGATACTTTACGGTAAAGTATTTCTAAAAGGGGATAAAGCTTATTATAGGGAGAAAGGTATTTTAAGACTCGAGGGAAATGTTTTTGTTAAAGAAGGTGATACTGAGCTTTTCTGTGATAAGTTGATTTACGACTTAAATACAAAAAAAGCAGTTCTTACAAACGTTTACGGAAAATTATCTTCCACTGATTACATCAAAGCTAAGAGGATAGAAAGAATATCCGAAAAAGAGTGGGTTGCCTATGACGGAATTTATACTCCGTGTTCACAAAGATGTCCCGATTGGTCTATTGGGGCAAAAAAGTTTAACGTTCTTCTTGGAGAAGGTATAAAAGGTAAATGGGTATCTTTTAGAATAAAGGAAATTCCTGTCTTTTTCTTGCCATATTTAAGTACTCCCATAATTAGGGAAAGAAAGACCGGTTTTTTACTTCCAAGAGTAGGGTATAGAAAAGAAGATGGTTTTATATACAAACAACCTTTTTATATAGTTCTTGGAAGAAGCGCAGACCTTACTTTAACTTATGAGAAGAGAACAAAAGATGGAAATAGCAAAAGTGCTGAGTTCCGATATATTCTTTCTAAAAATAATAAAGGAAACTTGTCATATTCGATTATAAATAAAGAAGGTCAAAAAGACT
>JBDOLX010000065.1 GCA_039832905.1 Desulfurobacteriaceae bacterium
TCTTCCTCTTCTTCAGCTGCTTCCTCCTCTTCTTCAACTTCTTCCTCTTTCCTAACAGTTGTTTTAATGTTTGCCAAAATAAATTCCTTAAAACCTACACTTTCAAGACGTAAAACGGGAGCTTTAGCCTTAATTCCAAAATTTCTGATTTTAATTAGGTCCTTTTCAGTTGTAACTGGATTTTTTAGACGCTTTAAAACCTCAACATCTTCCTCCGTGTATTCGTGATGATCTTCATATATAAAATAGTTTCTTATCTTATATCCCATTTGAATGAGCATCCTAACAAACTGTTCAGGATTCCCTATACCGCAGAAAACATCTATTTCTCTTTCAGAAGGGGGATAAACTTTTTCGAACTTCTCATTTACCCAAAACTTAAACTCCTGTTTTGCAAAGAAAATGGGCTTTTTAAAAGTTTTTAGGAAAAGCTCCAAAGATTCAATTCTCTTTTGGTCAACAAGATTACTCCTTGTAATCACAAAACAGTCAGCCCTTTCAAGGTTTTTTATTGGTTCTCTTAAAAGCCCCAAAGGCAAACAGTGGTTATCTCCAAAAGGATTAAAAGGATCAATAGCTACGATGTTTATTTGAGGAATAATTTTTCTATACTGAAAGCCATCGTCTAAAATTACAACGTTAGCTTCCTTTTCAAAAGCAAACTTTATTCCAAACTTTTTATTCTTACTGACAACTGTCTTGTAGCCTTTGATAGCATAAGTCGCAGCTTCATCCCCAAATTTTTCAGGGTCTCCCGTTGCAAACTTTGGTCCCCTTTCCTTTCCCCTGTATCCTCTAGTTACTATGGTTGGAGAGAAGCCTACTTCCTCAAGAAGTAAATAAATAGATTCGGTAAGAGGGGTCTTTCCAGAACCTCCCGCTGTTATATTTCCAACAGAGATAACAGGAAGCGGAAACCTAAAAGAATCTAAAACCTTCAAATTGTAAAGGAAATTTCTTACTTCAGAAATCAAACAGTAAAGCTTAGAGAGTGTCCAAAAAATGGGGTAAAGAGCTAATCCCCAGCCTTCTTTTCTTAGAACCTTTTTTCTAACTTCATTAGGATCCATCACATTCTCCCACAGCTTCTAAAATCCTTTTTAGAACATTTTTTCTCTTGTCGAAGGAGTTTGCAATTTTATCAATAACTTTTTTTCTATAATCATCATTGAGTAAAAGTTCCCTTAGGAAAGAGATAAGATCCCTTTCATTTAAAATAGGAATATTTAGATCCTTTGCTATCTCCAAGAAATCTTTTGCGTACTCCCCAACGATTACCGGTTTACTCCAAACAACAGCCTCAACAGGGTTGTGACCTCCTATTCCTTTAACAAAACTTCCACCGATAATTGCAACGTCTGCAAACCTGTAAAGGGAAGAAAGTTCTCCTATAGTATCAACAATGTAAACCTCTACATCTTCCGAAATTTCTTGGGTCTTACTTCTTAAGGCAAAAGGGAATCGAGGAAGGATATCTTTAGCTCTATTTACGTGTCTTGGAGCTATGATCGTAAGAAGATTAGGAAAGTCTTTTTTTAACTCACTGTGAACTTTGAAGGCTAACTCTTCTTCTCCTTCGTGGGTGCTACCCCAGATTATTACTTTCCTCTTTCCCTTGATTTCAAGTTTTGCCAGTTCTTTTGGTTTTTCAATCTCTAACTTTAAATCGCCTACAAGTTCTACTTTTTTAAATCCTAAAAGTTTTGCTCTTTCAAAGTCTTCTTTTGAACGGGCTAAAAATACAATATTCTCAAAAACAGGTGCTAAAAACCTTTTAAATTTTCTAAAGTTTTTAAAGCTTTTTTCCGTTATCTTACCGCTTATTATGTATACCGGAATATTAAGCCTTTTAGCCGCGTAAAGAAAAGATAACCAGATTTCTGTTTCGTATATTAAGATTTTAGAAGGTCTATTTTTTTTCAAAAAATTTTTCACTATTGGATAGATATCTATTGGAAGAATTCTACTTGGAACGCTTGGAAAAAGTTTCTTTGATCTTTCCAAACCGTAGTCTGTAAAAACTGTAAGCGCTACTCTATCCTTTAATCTTTCGACAATCGGTTTTACAGAGTTAACTTCTCCGATACTCGCCACGTGTAAGAGAATCTTTCCTTTGCCACCTTTAAAATCTACCCTAAATCTTGGAAAGAGAGAAATACTTCCTCTTTTTCTTGCTTTCAGTTTAACTAAAGGATAGAAAGGAATAAGAGCAAGGATCAGCAAGTTGTAGACAACAAGTCCCATTACTTTAGCCCAATAAGTTTGTGAACCTGAGGAATAATTTTAACTTCAAAACTGTTTATAAAATCTCTATCTGAGATAACAAGATTTACAACCTTTTGGCAGGTTTTCAAATAATCTTCAAAAGGAACTTCAAGAGGCTGAATAACTATCACGTTCTTTATTAAATTCCTGTTCTTGTAAACAAAATTCTTCACTAACGCGAAATCTTTTTCATTGAAAACTGCAAACTTTAAAAGAACGTTGCTATAAGCACTTAAAAACTTTTTTAGCTCGTTTTCTGGAAAATCAACCCCCATTGTAGGAGTTTTAGGGGATAAAACGATCTTTAACTTTTTATCTTCCAAATCATCCCTAAAAATATGTCCGCAGGTTTCAAGAGTTATTTTTCTTATAGACTGCAACTTTGAAAGTTCTCTAATCAGTATATTTAAGTTTTCTTCCTCTACTGGTTCCCCACCTGTGATAACAATCTCAGGAACTTTTTTTTCTATAGCAATTTTTATTATGTCATCTATGTTCCAAAAATTTCCGTTTTTCCAAGAATACTTCGTATCACAGTACTTACAGCCAATAGAACATCCTGCAGTTCTTATAAAGAATGAGGGACTTCCAACATCTATACCCTCTCCTTGAATGGAAACGAAAAGCTCTGAAATTCCGATTTTCAACTTGTAAACTCCTTACTAAGTTCCAAGGCAAGCCTTTTTGCCTCTTGGTCTATTTTGACAACTTCCTCAACAGAAATTGGTTTAGAAAAGTTAGATTTTTCAAGAGTTTTCTCTATAAGACGTGGAATATCGGTAAACTTTATTTTCCCATTAAGAAAGAGACTTACAGCCACTTCGTCAGCCGCGTTTAAAACAATTGGGTAAGGATATCCAAGTTTTAAGGATTCATATGCAAGCTTTAGGGAAGGAAACTTCTTTAAATCCGGTTCAAAGAATGTTAGTTCTCCTTTTAAGTCAAGGTTTAATTGAGGTATATCAAGAGGAAGTCTTTCAGGATAGCTCAGAGCGTAAGCTATTGGAATTTTCATATCCGGAACACCAAGCTGAGCTAAACACGAGTTGTCAATGAACTTTACCAAAGAATGGACTATACTCTGTGGGTGGATAACAACTTTTATCTTTTCTAAAGGTATTCCAAACAGCCAATATGCCTCAATTACCTCAAGACCTTTATTCATCAAAGTAGCAGAATCTATGGTTACCTTTTGTCCCATACTCCAGTTGGGATGCTTTAAAGCTTCAGAAGGAGTAACGTTTTCTAAGTCTTCTCTATCTCTAAAAGGACCTCCTGAAGCTGTAAGGATTAATTCCTTTACGTTTTCTTTCTTTTCTTTAACCAGACACTGAAAAAGTGCTGAATGTTCACTATCGACAGGAATTATTTCCTTTGCAACTTCCACTATAAATTGTCCAGCACAGACTAAAGACTCTTTATTTGCAAGAGCAATTCTTTTACCTTTTAAAGAAGCCCAATATGTAGGAAGTATTCCGGAAGCCCCTGTAATAGCCGATATACATACGTCAAAGTCAACTTCTTCTATAAGTTCCTTTAACCCATCAAGACCTTTATAAAACTTTCCATCAAAAGAAAACTCTTCGTTAGATTCAACAAGACATACAGCAGTTGGCTTAAACTTAAGGGCTTGTTCCTTTAACTTCCTGACATTCTTTCCAGCAACAAGGGCTTTTACCTTAAACTTTTCCGGAAACCTTGATATTACACTAAGGGCATTCTCTCCTATTGAACCTGTAGAGCCAAGAATTAAGACCTCTTTCATCTTACAGCCTTGCTAAAAGTTCTTCCAAAGTTTCTATTCTTTCCTGTTTTCCTGTTTCAAGCTCCTTTAACGAGAAAAATCCTTCCTTCTCTTCTGCTTCGCCTATTATCACAACATACTTTGAAAATGCCCTATCCGCCGCTTTCATTTGCGCTTTGAAGCTTCCAAGTCTATGATCCATTTCTGCTTTTATTCCTTTACTCCTTAAGAACTTTAAGAGTTTTAGCCCTTTTAGATATGCACTCTCTCCCCTAACAACAATGAAAACACCTTCTCTTTCTTTTGGTTCCTCTTCTAAAAGGATCATTGCCCTATCTATTCCAAGAGCAAACCCAAGAGCTGGAGTTTCAGGTCCTCCAAGTTCCGAAATTAATCTGTCGTACCTTCCACCTGCTAAAACTGTACTCTGAGCTCCTAAATTTTCTGATTTAAATTCAAAAACCGTTCTTGTATAGTAATCCAATCCTCTAACAAGGTAAGGATTTTCTATAAAGGTAACTTCAAGAACTTTAAGGTACTCTTTAAGCTTTTCAAAGTGTTCCTTGCATTCATCACAGAGAGTTTCTACGATCTTAGGTGCTTCTTCTACTACTTTTCTACAAACTTCGTTCTTACAGTCAAGAACTCTCAAAGGATTCCTATGAAATCTCTTCTGGCAATCTTCACACAATAGTTCTTTCTTACTTTCTAAAAAACTTACAAGCTTTTCTTTAAAAGTTGGTCGGCACTTTTCGCAACCTATAGAGTTTACTTCTAAAGAGTACCTTATGCCTAAACTTTCCAAAATATCGCATGCTATCCTTATTACCTCAGCATCTACACCAGGAGAGGCTAATCCAAAAACTTCACATCCAGCTTGGAAAAATTGTCTCTTTCTTCCTGCCTGAGGTCTTTCAAATCTAAACATTGGACCAACATAGAACCACTTGGTAAACGGCTCTTTTGCATAAACTCCGTGTTCTATGTAAGCCCTTACACTGGAAGCCGTTCCTTCAGGACGAAGCGCAACAACTCTTCCACCTTTATCCTCAAAGATGTACATTTCCTTCTGAACTATGTCAGTAGTTTCACCAACACTTCTTGTAAAAAGTCTTGCTTCTTCAAGGATAGGTAAAACAATTTCTTTAAATCCTGCTCTTTTTACAACATCTTTGAAAGTTTCAACAACTTTTTCGAACTTTTCGCTCTCTGGAGGAATTAAGTCCTCAATTCCCCTTAAAGCTCTAAATTCCATTCCCTTCTCTCCTACTTTAAGAGTTTCTCTGCTAAGCTCGTAATAGGTAGATTTTTATAATCTCCCCTTAGGATTTCAAGTATTTCTTTTGCCTTCTTTTCATCATTTTCCTTTAGGGCAATAATTATTTCTTGGTAAAGAGCTTCGGGATAAGTGAAATCTTTATCTCTTCTCATAATGGAAATTTCTTTCTTTGCCTCTTTTAATTTTCCTTCATCTATGTATATTCCTGAAAGTAAAGTTCTTGACGGAGAAGCTGTTATAAAATCTTGTTCCTTTAGAGTCTTTAAAAGCTTAATATCCTTCCTTTCTTTCGCTAAAAGAAACTTAGCTATTTTTGTGGAAGGGGCATTAGGATATTCTTTTGCTGCAAGATCAAAAAGTTTTAAAGCGTCGTCTTTCTTACCGTTTTCAAGGAGAAAAATTCCTTTATCTACAATTTTTGCAGCTTTTAACTCCAAGCTTTGCTGATAACTTTTATATCCAAAGAGAGATCCCAAAACTAAAAGAACTAAAGCAAAAGCTATTCCTATTTTCTTGCTATGGATCATAAGAAAGTTCCAAACTTTGTAAACATCGCTTGCCAATTGTTCTGCTTGTGGAGTATCTATCTCTTTGGGAATATGAATAGGGGTTTCCTGTTTTTCTTTTTCCCTTTTTTTGTAAGCTTTGTATGGTGGTCTTTTCAATCAAAACCTCCTATAATAAAAGTAAAAATTCATTTTTGAATTTTAACATTTAGGTGATAAATTGAAGGGAAAAAAGTACGATGATATTCGCTTTATAGGTTTTCTTGTTGCCTTAATTACCTTAGCCGGAGTTATTACTCTGTTTCTTAATAACATTGTCTTCCAAAGTGAACTAAAGAATACCATTTACAGAGCAGTTATTGATGAAAATAAAAAGAGATTAAAAGACACTGTTGATTCTACCGTTATTAATTTCTCAAAGAAGGAAAAAGATTTAGAAAACGAGTTGCGGAAACGCTTAAGAGATGAGATATTAAAGGCATATAACGTTGCATATTCTCTGTATAAACAGTGCAAAAAACAGAATTGTAGTGATAAAAAAATTAAGAAAATAATAAAAGAAACATTAAGAAACTATCACTTCCTGAATGGTAAGGGATACATCTTTATATGCGGTGTAGGTGGAAACGTTATTCTCAATTCAGCTTTTCCTCACTTAGAAGGAAAAAACCTGTGGAACCTTCAAGATAAGAAAGGTAAGTACATCCAACGTGAGATTGAACGTGTTGCCCTCTTTTCACCAAATAACGAAGGATTTGTAACTTACTATTGGTTCATTCCAGGAACCAACACTGTTGACAAAAAAGTTTCCTTTGTGAAACTTTTCAAACCTTACAACTGGATAATAGGTGGTGGTTTCTATATTTCCGAGTTTAAAAAATACGTAAAAGAGTACATTAAAAAGTACGAATTTACATCTTCTAACATGTTTTTCATTGATCTTAATAGCAATGAAAACCTTCTAGATCCAACATTCAGAAAGATCCTTGCACTTACGAAGAAAGAAGGATTTAAAAGTGATCTACTTAGAGAAGGAATCTTTTTGAACGACGAAAATAAGATTTACTATGTGAAACTTTGTCCCAATTGGAACTGGCTAATAGGTAACTATGCAACAAAAGGAGAACTCGGTCAAGAAATATTCAATCTGAAGGAATGTTTTCTCGGAAAGGTAAAAATAGGAATCTTTACAACAACTGTTATCTTTTTAATAGTTTCTTTCGTTTCAGGTCTTGGGGTTGTTTATCTACTAGGGAGACTTAAGCAGACCATAGATGAACTTGTTAAAAAGAATAGGCTACTATTGAAAACAAAGAGAGAGCTGTCTTTGAAAGTTTTTAAAGACGATTTAACCTCTCTTTTGAACCGTCGTAAACTTCAGAAAGACATAAAGAAGTTAGGAAATTCTCAGAAGCTAAACTTTGCATTGATTAACATTAGAAACTTTAAAGAGATCAATGAACTTTTTGGACTTTCAGAGGGAGACAACATACTTAAAACATTTTCTCAACACTTAAAGAAGTTTGTAAAGAAGGAGTACAGAAAAGGTAGAGTTTATAGACTCAGAGGAGACAAGTTTGGTGTCTTAGCCGGTGGCTTAAATGATGAAAAGTTTATAACTCTCGTGAAGAAGATCATAAAGGAAATGGAAAAGAAAGAGTTCGAAGTAGGAGACATTAAATTCAAGTTAGATGTTGTTGCTGGTATCTCAAATAACAAAGAAAATCTTATTATAGAAGCTGAAATTGCAGAGCAAGAAGCAAAGAAGAGGAAAATGGATATTTACGTTTTCGATGAGGAACTTAAGAATATCTATGACGAGCTTCACAAAAACATTGTCATAGCTTCAAAGTTAAAAGAAGCATTAAAGAACGACAGAGTAGTTCCTGTTTTTCAGCCTATCGTCAACTTAAGGACTGGTAAAGTTGAAAAATATGAAGCTTTAATGAGAATAATGAATGAAGAAGGTGGCTTCATACCTCCAGGAGAGTTTTTGCCTGTTGCTAAGAAGATTTCCATTTATCAAAAACTTTCTAAAGTTATGATTGAAAAAACATTAAAGATAGCAAAGGAAAGAAACATTGATGTCGCAGTTTCTGTGAATCTTTCTTCAGAAGACTTAGCTTCTGTCGAGATGAGAAACTGGCTTTATGAGAAATTAAAAGAGTATGATGTTGCTAAAAACGTGTGCTTTGAAATTGTTGAAACTGAAGCATTTAGTAGTCTTGATGTTTTAAAAGAGTTCCATTCTAGAATAAAAGAACTTGAAGCCGAGCTTGCTATAGACGATTTTGGTAGCGGATATTCCAACTACGAGTACATCTCCATAGTTAAACCAGACTACATCAAAATTGACGGAAGTTTGATAAGTAAACTTCTTGATTCTAAAGAAGTGGAAATTATTGTTAAGCATATCGTCGGATTCTGTAAGGAACTTAACATAAAAACCATAGCAGAGTTTATTTCTTCTGAAGAACTTTTAAACAAGGTTAAAGAACTTGGTATAGATTACGGACAAGGATTTTACTTAGGTAAACCTGAACCTTTTGGAGATAGATAAAATCAAAGGATTTCCAGCAGTTCAAAGGTTATCTTTCCACATCTTTCTAAAGCGTTTAGATTGTAGCCACCTTCAAGGGTAAAGAGAATAGGAACTGAAAGTTCCTTTGCAGATAGTAAAAGTTCTCTAACTATAAATTCAACTCCTCTATCACTTACCAATAATTCTGATAGGGGATCGCTTTCGTGAAGGTCATACCCAGCAGAAACAAGGATGATTTCAGGTTTAAAGTTTTCTAAAGCCTCTCTATAAACTTCACCGTAAATCTTTCTATACTCTGTATCTCCACTTCCTTCTTTCATCGGCAAGTTTAAAACGTGTTCATTATTCTCTTCCTTGCTTCCTGTCCCAGGATAGAAAGGATACTGATGGGTTGAGAAGTAAAAGACATTGGAAATGTTATAGAACATACTTTGAGTTCCGTTTCCATGATGAGCGTCAAAATCAACTATGAAAACTCGCTTTATTCCACAAGATAAGGCTTTAATTGCCCCCACCGCAATGTTGTTAAATATGCAAAATCCCATTGCTTTGTCTTTTTCTGCATGGTGTCCCGGAGGTCTTACTGCACAAAAAATAGCTTCAAATTTTTCATTTAGGAGGAGTTCTATACCCTTTTCTACAGCTCCTGCTGCTAAAGCAGCAACATCGAAGGTATATTGGTTATAGTAAGTATCAGGATCAAAAAATCCGTTTTTACTTTCCCTACAGGTGATTAAGATATCTTGGATGTAATTCTCCGAGTGAATAGCCTTCAAAATGTTATAGCTTACCTCTTTTGGATCTAAAACGGGAATATTAAACTCTTTTAGGCTTCTTAGAAAATACTTTAGTCTTAAGCTATTTTCGGGATGCGTCGGCAAATCGTGTCTTAAGAAAAAATCACTGTAAATAACTGCCGATTTCATCTGAAATCAACCTTTAGGTGTTTTCGTTTACCAGCTTTCTAACCATTTCAAACTCAGCCTTTCTATTTTCAATATCGACGTTTAAAAGTTTCGCAAGAACTCTATCTCCAATTCTAAATACTGTTCCCATCTTTTCGCCAACTAAACAGTACTGCTTAGGAATGCATATATAGTAGTCATTCTTAAGATTTGAAACGTGAATAAATCCTGGAATTAACTGCTCTATTGTTTCAACAAAAAGTCCTTGTTCAGATACACCAGTAATAATCGCTTCAAAAATTTCTCCTATATGGTTTTGAGCATATTGAAGTTTCTTAAGTTCTATAACGTCTCTTTCTGCTTCGTCTGCATTAATAGACCTTTCTGTGATGTGCTTACAAACCAATTCCAGCTTTTCCTGCCAGTAAGAAATAGATTCCTGGGTAAATTCCCCTTTTAGTGCCATTTTCAGTAGCCTATGAAGTTGAAGGTCTGCATACCTCCTTATTGGAGATGTAAAGTGGGTATAATGGGTCGAAGCAAGTCCAAAGTGACCAATATTATCTGGAGAATACTTAGCCCTTGCCATTGTTCTGAGCATTAGATAGTTGATAAGCTTTTCTTCGGGTTCTCCTTCAACTTCTTCTAAGATTTTTTGTAAAAGTTTAGGTTGTATATCGTTCTTTATGGAAGGAACTCTTATTCCAAGAGATCTTACAAAGTTTAAGAATTCTTGTAGTTTTTCTCTATCTGGTGATTCATGAATTCTGTAAACGCTTGGATAGTCTGTCCAGAACATATATTCAGCCACGGTTTCATTAGCTGCAATCATAAACTCTTCTATTATTCTATGAGCCCAAAGCCTTTCAGCCCTATAAATGTCTATTGGTTCTCCCTCAGCACTCAAGATCACGACAGGTTCTGGTAAGTCAAAGTCAAGAGAACCTCTTTTGTAACGTTTCTTGTAAAGTATTTGGGCAAGTTCGTACATGGTTTTCAAGGACTCTACCACGTGAGGGAACTTCTCTATTGCTTCTTTGTCTCCATCTATTATCTTCTGGGCTATCGTGTAGGTAAGTCTTGCTTTGCTATGGATGACGCTTTCATAAATCTTGTAATCAATAACAATACCTTTTTGGTTAATTACCATTTCACAAGTAAAGGTAAGTCTATCAACGTTTGGATTTAAGGAACAGATGCCGTTCG
>JBDOLX010000066.1 GCA_039832905.1 Desulfurobacteriaceae bacterium
AGAAACTTAAAAACAGAAGAAATAATAGCCCAGTATGAGCTTCTTAAAGGAAAATTACCGATTAAAGGAATAGCTATTGCTGGAATAGGAGAACCAGCTTTAAATGTAGAAAGCGTCGAAAATGCTGTTAATTACTTTAGAAGTAAAGGATTAAAAGTCACGATAAGCACAACAGGGTATCCTTTTGCTGGTTTTAAAAAGCTTGTGGAATTACCACATAACGGTCTCACCCTTTCTGTTCATAGTGTTTTGGAAGAGACAAGATCCAAAATATTTAAGAAAAAAGAAAAACTAGAAGAACTTTTAGGAGTAATAGAAGAACATATTGCAAGATCTTCTTCATCAAGAAGAAAGAAATTTCAACTTGGATACCTTCTTATTAAAGGGTTAAATGATGATAGGGAAAACCTAAGATTACTTGGAGAAGTTGCTAAAAAACACAGGTTTGCGGTTATGCTAATGGCTTACAACAAGGTTGAAAGTTCTGATTTAGAACCTGTAAGTAAAGAGGAATATGAAAAAGCTTTTCTCTTTTTGAGAGAAATGGGTGTAAGAGTTACACTAAGCAATAGATTTAGAACAGATAGATTGGGAGGATGTGGAACTTTGACAGTAGGGAGGATAAAAGGTGAAAAAGTTTAGTCTTTTCTTTCTTGTATTACTGTTTTTTAGTTGCACTTACGAAAAAAAAGTTAAAGTGCCACAAGATAAAGTAACTCGAATCAGAGCTGTTGGAGAAAGGGCAAGCAAGGAATTAATGAAAGAATTAAAAAGTAATCTTGTGAGAGCTATAAGCAAAAAAGGTACAGAAGGGGCTGTTCTCTTTTGTGCAAAAGAAGCTGAAAAAATAACAAAAATTGTTAACAACAGGCTTGGCAATATAAAGGTAAGTAGAGTTTCTGAAAAGTACAGAAATCCAACAAATAGACCCAGTAAGATTGATGTAGAAGTTTTGAGACTCTTAGAAGAAAAACAAAAAGAAGGTGATCTACCTCCTTTCTACATATCTGCTGTTAAAAAAGGTGGGAAAGTTTTTTACATTTACTATAAACCTTTGATAACTAACCAGTTTTGTTTAAATTGTCACGGTTCTCTCAAAAGTATGGATCCAAAGATTGTTAGGGTAATTAAAGAAAAGTATCCAAATGATAAAGCAGTTAACTATAAAGCAGGAGAGCTTAGAGGAGTTATCAAGGTTGTAATACCGGAAGATGAAATCTAAATAAGGGGGCTAAAATGTTTGTTAAGGAAGGCGAGCTACCGGGCATTGGAAAAAAATACTCTATAAGAACTGAAAGTGGAGATATAATCGTTACTGTTATTCACCATACGGGAAAAAGAGAAATTTACTATTTTGAAGAAGAAAACGAAGAACCGACGGCAGTAATAGAGTTAACAGACGAAGAAGCAAGAACTTTAGGGACTATTTTAGTTGGTGCTCTCTTTCAGCCAACGTCGGATGAAGAAAAGATTGGTTTCTTAATGAAACACCTTGCCTTTGAGTGGATAAAGGTACCAGAGAAATCTTTCTTAACGGGAAGGAGTATTAAAGATTTAGAGATAAGAAAAAAATATGGAGTTATTGTTGTTGCAATAATCAGGGAAGAGAACGTCATAGTATCACCTTCACCTCTCTTTCAGTTTCAACCTGGAGACACTATTGTTGTTGTTGGAACTTTGGAGAATATTAAAAAGTTTGTAAAACTGGTGGAAGAGAAAGAGGAGTAATGGAACACTTCACTACTTTGCTTTCAGGATTTCTCTTTGCATTAACGGTGTCTTACATAATTGCTTCGAGACTGAGGTTTCCAGTAATACCTATTTATATATTAGCTGGTATTGTAGTATCTCTTTTTATTCATTCCCATGAGATTCACATATTTGAAACGTTAGGCGTAATCCTTCTACTTTTTTACATTGGTTTAGAGTTTTCAATAGCAGAACTTCAAAGAAACTTTAAATCTGTAATTTCTGTTGGACTTGTTGATCTGATTTTAAATCTGCTTCCTGTTTTTGGTATAGCAAAAATATTAGGATTTGATATTTTTACTTCTTTCGTTCTATCGGTAATCCTTTATCCTAGTAGTTCTGCTATTGTTTCGAAACTTCTAATAGACTTGCGAAAGCTTGCCAATCCAGAAGTTGACACTGTTTTATCTATTTTAGTATTTGAGGATATTGCAGCAGCTACGCTTTTAGCATTTCTTGTAAACTTTTCAAACGGGATAGGTTCAGAAGCAGAATTAATAAAAACTTTTTTAAAAATAGGAATTTTTCTCCTTCTAGCCTTGGGGGTGATAGTCTTTGCAGGTAAGTTAGTGGATTCTATCTTGCATAAGATAGGAGCAACTACTGAATTCTTAGTTCTTTTAGTTTCTACAGTTCTTTTTCTTATAGTTGAAGCTAGTATGGGGTTTGGACTTTCTGAATCCATAGGTGCATTCATGGCAGGAATGCTTTTTGCTGAAAGTAAATACAAAGAAAACATAGAATCGGTTGTTATTCCTTATAGAGATCTTTTTGGAGCGCTCTTTTTCCTTTCCTTCGGTCTATCTATAGATTTTAAGAGCTTTTCTACATCTATTATCTTCCCTCTTTTTATATTACTTGTTGTTTCCTCAATTACTAAACTTCTGACAGGTCTTATTTCTGTTAGATTTTACAATTTAGGCATTAAGAGGGGATTATCTGCCGGTTTAATGCTTTTGCCACGAGGAGAGTTTTCTATCTTAGTAACTGCTACAACTCCAAAACTTATACCACTTACTGCTGCTTACGTTCTCCTCTCGTCTATTTTGGGTTCAATAGCTGTTAAAGAGTCTTCTAAGATTTTGAACTTCTTCTTTAGAAAGAAGCCAAAGAAGAAGAGTAGACTTACCCGTAAAGAGCTTTTGGGGGATTAGATGTTTATTACCTTTGAAGGAATAGAAGGATGCGGAAAAACTACGCAGGCAAGACTTTTGTACGATTGGCTAAAAAGCAATGGAAAGGAAACTCTCCTAACTAGAGAACCTGGCGGAACAGAAAGTGCAGAAGAAATAAGGAAGTTCCTACTAAAAGATAGAGAAGAATTTTTTCCTCCTTTCTCTGAAGTTTGTCTTTACATGGCTGCAAGAAGTTTCCATGTTGAAAACTTGATAAGACCTTCTTTGGAAAGTGGAAAATGGATAATATGCGATAGATTTGCCGATTCGACGATAGCCTATCAGGGATTTGGAAGAGGTATAGAACTTGATCTTTTAAAGTTCTTAAATGACAAAGCTACAAGGGGGGTTGAACCGGACATCACTTTCTTGATAGATGTACCTGTTGAGATAGGTTTATCCAGAATTAAGGGGAGAAAAGTCGATAGAATAGAAAAAGAGGATCTTGTTTTTCACAAAAGAGTAAGAGAAGGCTTTTTAAAAATAGCCAGGGAAAACCCTGAAAGGGTTGTTGTAATAGATGGAACAAAATCAATAGAGACTATTTTTCAAGAAATCTTAAGAGTTTTAAAGGAAAGAAAGGATGGTTTTTGAGACTGTAGTAGGGCATACTAAACAAATTTTAAGAATAAAGGATCTAATCTCTAAAAACCTCTTTCCTTCGAGTTCTCTCTTTGTTGGACCTTACGGGGTAGGTAAAAAATTAATTGCCTTTGAAACTTTAAAAGAAATCACAGGCAGCCCTTTAAACGTAAAAGTAGTTGGAGAGGATAAGCCTCCTGCGATAGATGAGATAAGAGAAATATCTTCTTGGCTTTTTACTAAACCTCAAGATGGAAAAGGAAAAGGAGTAATAATAGACAACGCAGACCAAATGCGAAGTGAAGCTGCAAATGCACTTTTAAAAACCTTAGAAGAACCTCCGAGTTATGGATTTTTAATCCTGATATCCAAGAATGAAGGGGCTATCCTTCCAACCTTAAGATCGAGATGTAAAATCTTTCGATTTGGAAGACTTACTGATTCTGATCTTGAAAGAATTTTTGAAAGATTGGAGATACCGGTTGATAAAAGGGTAATAAAGTTAGCAGGTGGTAGCATAGGTTTAGCCTTGCAAATTGTTAACAGTCCAATTCCAGATCTCGTAAAAGAGTTCTTAGAACTTATGAAACTTAACAACAAGACCTTAAAAATAGTTTCTTTTGCCCAAAATTTTTCCAAACTTTCAAGAGATGAAGCTTTGCTTTTTCTTGATGCCCTTGAAAACCTTTTATCACAAAAGGATACCATTTTAAAATGGTTTGAAGCAATCAAAAGGGGAAGAGAATTTTTAAATTCCTATGCTAAACCCCAGTCGGTAGTAGAGTGGATGTTGCTTGAAGTTCTACTTAAAACTGAACGTGAAACCTTTTAACTTTCTGCTTTCTTATGCTTTCAGGAATTTCTTCTAAAGTATCGTGGTTTTTAACTTCATCTGGGTCTTTTAAACCATTAAGATTGATAAGATAGAAAGCAGTTCTATCTCCATAGATACCGGACTTATCAAGAACAAGACCACATATAACAAGTTTTCCACTTGATACAAGGTTCTCAAATTCGGGAACAGAGAGAAGATAGTCTATCTGTGCATCTATGTTTATCTCTACAAGAGCTGCATTTAGATGTTTTTCGTTTTCTTCGTAAAGAGGATACAGAATGTCAATGTTGTTCTCGTAAACCTTTCTAAGCAGTTTAAACTCAACTTCTGCTACTTGGAAATCGAGTTCTAAAAATTCTTTTAGGTTAACCTTTGTAGTTCCGGCAATGGCTACAAGGGGAGCCTTTAAAGTGTTAACCGCGTAGTAGATAGAGGCAAGGTTAGGTAGAACCTGAAAAGCTGTATTGGATACTATAAAGCTTTCAGGAAATAATTCAGAAATCCTGTAAACCATAGATGAAGCGCAAACTATACAGAAATCCTTTTCTCCACAAGGTTTACCTGGATCACAATTTCTTGAAAGCAGTTCCTCTAATACCTTTACAGCATTCATAAAATCTCTCGTACTTCTACAGAATTTTGGCAGGTGTCAAGTATAACAAAAGTGGATTTTCCAGTGAGATATCCACAAAGCTCTCCAGAGTTTATTATCTGACACCCATTTAGAACTTTTGTTGATAGCTCGTGGGTATGACCGTATAAAATGTAATCAAAATCGCCAGACTTTGCTAAAGAGTCAACAAAGAACGGTTCGTGCATGATTAAAAATTTTTTCCGTCAATCTCTTTGTAAAGGGGCTGTTTAACAATTAAACCACCAGAAACTTTTATCAGTCCCCCTATTTCTCCATCATTGTTTCCAAAGACACCTAGGAAATCACACTTTAGATTTGAAAGAAGAAGTTTTAGCGCAAAAGGTGAAACAATATCACCACAGTGGATAACAAGTTATACGTCAAGAGAATTAACAATATCTGTAAACTTTTTTATTTTCTCAAGGTTATCGTGAGAGTCGGATAAAACTGCTATTTTCATTTTTAATCCTCTTTTGGAGGTTTGTTGGATATAAAATCACACTCAGGATATCTACTACATCCGAAAAACTTTTTACCTTTTTTGTTTCTCCTTTCAACAACATCTCCCTCTTTACACTTTGGACACTTTCCATAAGATATTGGTTCCGTATAAGTACAGTTTGGATAGTTGGAACAAGCTATAAACTTCCCGTACTTTCCTTTCTTTATAACAAGTTCTCCTCCGCAATTTGGACAACTTTTTCCTGCTTTTTCCGGTTCCTCTTTTAGGCTTTCTTTATAAGTACAATCAGGGTAGTTTGAACAAGCAATAAAGCTTCCGTACTTTCCATGAATCTTTAAAAGTTCTCCTCCACACTTTGGACACTTTCTACCAATCTTCTCACCTTTAAGGTTTTTAAGTTCTCTTTCCGCCTTTTCAAGAAGATCTTTAAACTCGCCAAAGTAAAACTCTTTTAAAAGTTCTTTCCACTCTTTCTTTCCTTCTTCTATTTTGTCTAGTTCTTCCTCAACATTTGCTGTAAACTTTACATCAACAATTTTAGGGAAAAACTTTTTCAAGATTTTATTTACAAATTCTCCTAGTTCGGTAGGTTTTAATTTCTGTTTTTCCTTTTCAACGTACCCTCTCTGGATGATATTGGAAATTATTGTTGCGTAAGTTGAAGGACGCCCTACTCCTTCTTCTTCTAGGGCCTTAACAAGAGTTCCTTCTGTATATCTTGGTGGAGGTTCTGTAAAGTGCTGAACTCCCTTTATCTCTTTAGCTTCAACTTCATCGCCTTTGGAAAGTTTTGGTAGAGGCTTTTCTTCAACTTCTATTGGATAGACTTTCAAGAAACCTTCTTTCTGTAAAACGCTTCCGGTTGCTCTAAAAGTCAAGCCGTTTCCTTCTATGTCTATTGAGACCGTACTGAAAACTGCATCTTCCATTTGAGATGCAACAAACCTTCTCCAGATAAGATCATAGAGTTTGTATTGCTGAGGCGTAAGATACTTTTTTACACTTTCGGGAGTTCTATAAACGGAAGTTGGGCGTATTGCTTCATGGGCATCTTGGACATTTTTGGAACTTTTTGAATCGTAAGTTCTTTTTGTCCTTGGAAGAGAATCTTCTCCAAAAGTTTCTTTTATGAAGTTCCTAACCTCCTTTATGGCTTCATCTGAAATTCTCGTTGAATCCGTTCTCATATAAGTTATTAAACCTACCCTTTCATCTCCAAGATCTATACCTTCATAAAGTTGTTGAGCTATCTGCATTGTGAGTTTTGCAGGAAAACCAAACTTCTTAGAAGCTTCTTGCTGAAGAGTTGAGGTAATAAAGGGAGGGTATGGTTTCCTTTTTCTTTCTTTTCTTTCTACTCTCGTTATCTTAAACTCTGCATTTTTTGCTCTTTCTACAAGCTTTCTTGCATTTTCCTCGTTAGGAATTGAGAATTTCTCAAGCTTTTTACCGTCAACTTTAAAAAGCTTTGCAGGAAATTCAAAAGAGTCCTTTTTAAACTTTCCCTCTACAGTCCAGTATTCTCTTGGAACAAAGTTTCTAATCTCTTCTTCTCTATCGCATATTAGTCTTAAAGCTACAGATTGGACTCTACCAGCAGAAAGGGCTTTTTTGAATTTTCTTGAAAGAAGTGGAGAAATGGTGTATCCAACGATTCTGTCCAAAATCCTTCTTGCTTGTTGGGCATTAACTTTGTTTTCATCTATCTTATCAGGGTTCTTTATAGCTTCTTCAATGGCTTTCTTTGTAATCTCGTGAAATCTCACTCTATAGATTCCTTCTTTTCTTATTCTCTTTAACGCGTTTGCTATATGCCAGCTTATGGCTTCTCCTTCTCTATCTGGGTCTGTAGCAAGGAAAACTTCGCTACTTTCCTTTGCAGCTTTTTTTATTTCTCTTAGGACTTTATCTTTTCCTTCTATCACAACATATTTTGGTTTAAAACCACTTTCTATGTCTACTCCGAACTCTTTTTCGGGAAGGTCTATAACGTGTCCCATAGAGGCTTTTACTGTAAATTCTTTTCCAAGATATTTCTGGATTGTTTTTGCTTTTGCTGGAGACTCAACTATCAGAAGCTTTTTTTTACCCATCTATATACTCCGTTCCAGTTAACTGTCATTTAGCTATTTAGTTAGTCTTCTTTTGTAGTAGTTGCTATAAAGGGCTCCAACAGGGTTATGTGCCAATACTCTGTCTTTAACTATAAGCGTAGTCGTTGGTGCTTCCGAATACATCTGGAAAAGCATATCGTGTCCAATACATAAACCAACGATTATGTTTATATCAGTTCCTAACTTGTTTAAAACTTTAGCTTGCCCAACAGGATTACAAGAAGCTTCGAGTTGCTGTGGATCTAATTTTTCAATGTTTAACTCTGTCTTATCTATCGCACCTACTTTACAAGCTACAGAAAAGACTTTAAATCCCCGAGATTCAAAAAACTTAGAAAGAACCTTTACTTCTTCAAAAAGTCCAATACAGAAAGCAATACCAATCTTTTTAAACCCCATTCTTTTTGCAAATTCAACAGTTTCTTCGACCCTTGTTAACTTACAGTAGAATTCTTTTTCTATTTCTGATGCCACTTTTAGTAGTCTTTTCTCAAACTCTGGTAAATCCTTAAGAAGCTCTTTTAAATCACTACACTCTTTGCCTTTTCTGTAACAGTCGGGAGAACTACATTTATGACACTTCAATGATGTTTCTCCTCGTTAGGTTCAAGAAGTTCTTCAAGTTCTCCTCTTTTAAACTTTTCGACAACTTCATCAAGAAACTTTAGGGTTGGAGGTACTAAGTATATTTTAATTCCCAAGCTTCTTACTCTTTCAAATGCACCCTCTCCCATTTCTTTTACAAGAACAGCATCAACTTTTTTCTCCTTAAACATTTGGGCTATAAACTGTCCTCTTCCTCTTTGAACATGAAGACCCGGATTTTTTGCTACTTCTATTTTTTGTGAGTTTAGGTCAACAATTGCAAAAAGGTTTGACTTTCCAAAGTGGGAATTAACTAGCTTTTTTCCATTTACTTCTGTTTCGAGAATAGGAACAGCAACTTTCATCTCTACCTCGTTGATTGAATACTTGGTTTTGAAAATATCTATTCTAAAATTGATTTAAGTCAAGGTGCATTTAACAAGGAAAAATTAGAATATAAGTGAGGAATAAAATTTCAGGAGGAACGGATGTTTGGATTCTTCAAAAAAGGGAACGGAAACAACAACGGAAACCAACAACAGAACAACTTCTGTGTTGAGTCTGACCTTTCTAAAGCAGTGGGGCTAAAAGTACCAAGTTTCCATGAAAGTGTCAAGTACATGTACCAAAAAGTCAAGGAAGCTCAGCTTTCCAACGTTATAGACAGATACGAAGCAATGGAAAAAGTTAGATGTAAGTTCTGTAAAGAAGGGGTTTCTTGTCAACTCTGTTCTATGGGACCATGTAGAATAACCCCTCAAACTCCAAGAGGTGTTTGTGGTATTGACGCTCATGGAATTGTTATGAGAAACCTCCTTATAAAAGCAAATATGGGTCTTTCTGCTTATACTTATCACTGTAGAGAAGCTGCTTTAACACTTCTTGAAACTGCAAAAGGAAACACAGTTTACGAAATTAAAGACCCTTCAAAGATAGATCTTTTAGCAGAAGTTCTTGATATCGATACATCTTTACCTCTTAACGAAAAGGCAAAACTTGTAGCAGAAGGAGTTCTTAAGAGCCTTTCCCAAAACGATACATCCATCTTCGTAGAGAAGCTTGCTCCAGAAAGTAGGAAAGAGGTATTCAGAAAGCTTGGAATAATGCCAAAAGGGCCTATGAATGAGCTTGTGGACTCTGTTACAAGATCAATGACAAACATTGACGGTGACTACGTATCTTTAGCGCTTGCGGCTTTAAGAAACGGTGTAGCTTCAGCATTTGGGGCCCTTGTTCCACTTGAAATTATTCAAGATGCGCTTTTTGGAACACCATCTCCACACGAATGTCAAGTTGACTTTGGAGTTCTTGACCCAGACTACGTAAATATCCTTCCAAATGGTCATGAACCTTTCATAGGAGTGGCTCTTGTAGAAGTAGCGAAAGATCCTGAAATCCAGAAAATGGCTCAGGAAGCTGGAGCTAAGGGTGTAAGAATTGTTGGTTCTATCGAAACCGGTCAGGAAATGATGGCAAGATTAAAATGTGATGATGTTTTCGTAGGTCTAACTTCGAACTGGATTTCTATTGAGTACTTCCTCTCCACGGGAGCTGTAGACGTATTTGCGATGGATATGAACTGTTCCCTCGCTAACCTCAAAGAGTACGCTGATAAGTATAACTTCAAACTTGTAGCTGTTTCTAACATAATTGGAGTTCCAGGTTCTATAAGACTTGAGTACAAACCAGTAAAAGAGAAAGAGATAGCTAAGGAAATTATCAGGATAGCTATTGAAAACTTCAAAGAAAGAAAGAATAAGCCAAAAGTGGATGTTTCAAAGTTTAAGCAGAAAGCTATTGTTGGTTTCTCTGCGGAAGCTATAGTTGACGCCCTTGGAGGAAGTTTAAACCCACTTCTTGAAGTTATTAAGAGTGGAGACATCAAGGGAGTTGTGGCTCTTGTTAACTGTACTTCTCTTGGAAACGGTCCACAAGATACAATGACAGTTTCTATTGCTAAGGAACTAATTAAGAGAGATATTCTTGTAATTGGTGCTGGTTGTGGAAACGCTGCTTTACAAAAGGCAGGCCTTGAAACACTAGAAGCTGTAGATAAGTATGCTGGTTCAAAGCTTGCCGGCATATGTAAGGCTCTTGGAATTCCTCCAGTTCTATCTTTTGGAACATGTACAGACACAGGAAGAATTATCATGACTGTTATTGCTATTGCTAATGCTCTTGGTGTAGATCCATCACAGCTTCCTGTGGCAGTTACTGCTCCTGAGTATATGGAACAAAAAGCTGTAATTGATGGATTCTCCGCAGTTGCTATGGGACTTTACACCCACGTTTCCCCAGTGCCACCAGTTACAGGTTCTGATAAGGTTGTGAAACTTCTCACGGAAGAAGTGGAACAGCTAACAGGTGGTAAGATCGCTGTTGGAGATGATCCAGTTCAAGCTGCAAACGGAATAGAAGAACACATTATGAAGAAAAGAGAAGCTCTTGGAATATAATTAAGATTCCTCCTTGCTTTCCCTTTTCCCTCCCTTTTAGGGGGGATCTTATCTAAAATTCAAATTTTTGAACTTTATGGAGAAATCTCAATGTCCATTGAAAGAGAAAAATTAACAATAGAAAAGATGATAACTATCTACTGTAAATCTAAACACAAACCTTTTAGGGGAATCTTATGTCCAGAGTGTAAAGAGTTAAGAGATTATGCTTTCAAAAGGTTGGATCTTTGTCCTTTCAAAGAGAAAAAACCTACCTGTAAAAAGTGTCCTGTCCACTGCTACGAACCGGAAAAAAGGAAAAAAATAAAAGAAATAATGAGATTCAGTGGACCAAGACTTATACTGCATGACCCTTTTGGATGGTTAATTCACGAGATAAAAGAAAAACTACTTAGACAGTTCCAAAAGATCGTTTAAATTTTTTACTTTTATGAGATTTCCATTTTTTTCAATAATACCCATAGATTTCAATTTCGAAAGTGTTCTTGAGACTGTTTCCTTTGTTAAGCCGAGTTCCATAGCAGCCAAGTTTGTACTAAAGCGGAAACTTTCTGAATTAGACTCCTTGCAATTTTTGAGAATGTAGGCAGAGACCTTTGAAAGAGCGTCTTTCAAAGCTAAGTTCTCTATTATGCCTGTAAGATATATTAATCTTTGTGACATAACAGCTAAAAGTTTCATGCTTATTTCAGGATCATTCTTTATAAGCTCCAAAAACTCTTCTCTTGGAATAAATAATATCTCACTGTCTTTTAAGCTTTCTGCCCAAGCTGGAAATTTTTCTCCAATAAAGCTTGCAGCTTCTCCAAAAAACGTTGGTTGGGAAAATACTCTTATTATCTGCTCTTTACCTTTATTTGACCTGTATATCTTAACCTTTCCCTTTTTTAACACATAAAAGCCTTTTGCTCTTTTTGAAGGATCAAAAATGATTGTTCCCTTAGGGTACTTTTTTAGAAAAGAAACTCTTTCTATATCTTCAAGCTGTTTTTCAGAAAGTCCGGATAAAAGTTGTACTTGTCTGAAAAAAGCAACAAGATCTCCCATTTTCAGTCTCCTAAAGTGAAAATGTGTACTCACCTTTAAAATTTAACTGTTTTTTAGATGATAGTAAAGTTTTTATCTATCTCTAAAACCTCTTGACAATTAGAAACGGCCTTATAAATTTAAAGGTGAACAAAGTTAGCACTCACTCAAGGTGAGTGCTAAAAACCAAGTAAGGAGGGCGCGGGATGAAACTCAAGCCACTATACGACAGAGTAGTAGTAAAGAAAATTGAAGTAGAGCAAAAGACAGCAGGTGGAATCATTCTTCCAGATACAGCTAAGGAAGAATCCCAAATTGGAGAAGTGATTGCTGTTGGAGAAGGAAAACTTCTTGAGAATGGAGAAGTAAGACCTCTCAAAGTTAAGGAAGGAGATAAAGTTCTCTTTAGCAAGTACGCTGGTAATGAAGTTAAGGTTGACGGAGAAGAACTCCTCATCCTTAGAGAAGAAGACATCCTTGCTATCGTTGAAGAGTAATTAAAAATTAAATGAGGGAGGTGAGTGATGGCAGGAAAGGAAATTATCTTTGCTGATGAAGCTAGACAAAAAATTAAAGCTGGTGTAGATAAACTTGCAAACGCTGTTAAAGCTACAATGGGACCAGGTGGAAGAAACGTTGTAATAGAAAGAAAGTTTGGTTCTCCAGTAGTAACTAAGGACGGTGTAACTGTTGCAAAAGAGATTGAACTCCCAGATCCAGTTGAAAACATTGGAGCTCAGCTTGTAAAAGAAGTTGCTCAAAAAACAGCTGACAAGGCTGGAGACGGAACAACAACAGCTACAGTTCTTGCTCAAGCAATCTTCAACGACGGTCTTAAGTTCATCACAGCTGGAGACAACGCTATTGAAGTTAAGAGAGGAATTGACGAAGCTGTTAAAGTTATCGTTGAAGAACTCAAGAACATCTCTAAGCCAGTAGAAACAAAAGAACAAATTGCACAAGTAGCTACAATCTCTGCTAACTACGATAGAGAAATCGGTGAACTCATTGCTGAGGCTATGGACAAAGTAGGTAAAGAGGGAGTTATTACTGTAGAGGAAGCTAAAGGACTTGAGACAACTCTTGAAGTTGTAGAAGGTATGCAGTTTGACAGAGGATACCTATCTCCATACTTTGTGACAGATCCTGACAAGATGGAATGTGTACTTGAAAACCCATACATCCTCATCTACGGTAAGAAAATTAGCAACATTAGAGAACTCTTGCCAGTACTTGAAGCTGTAGCAAGAGAAGGAAAGCCACTACTTATCATTGCTGAAGATGTAGAAGGAGAAGCTCTTGCTACACTCGTAGTAAACAAGCTCCGTGGAACACTCCAAGTATGTGCTGTTAAGGCTCCAGGATTTGGTGAAAGAAGAAAAGCTATGCTTCAAGATATTGCTATCCTCACAGGTGGAACAGCAATCCTTGAAGATCTCGGAATCAAGCTTGAAAACGTTACAATTGATATGCTTGGTCAAGCTGACAAGGTTGTTGTTGATAAAGAACACACAACAATCATCGGTGGAAAAGGAAAGGCAGAAGACATCGAGGGAAGAATTAAGCAAATCAAGGCTGAACTTGAAAAGGCTACATCTGAATACGATAAGGAAAAACTCCAAGAAAGACTTGCTAAGCTTGCTGGTGGCGTAGCTATCATCAAGGTTGGTGCAGCAACTGAAGCTGAGCTTAAAGAAAAGAAAGCTCGTGTTGAAGACGCACTCCACGCTACAAGAGCTGCAGTAGAAGAGGGTATCGTTCCAGGTGGTGGAACAGCACTAATTGCAGCTGCTGGAAAGCTTGATGACCTTGTTAAGAAACTTGACGAAGCTGGCGAAGTAGATAAGAGACACGGAGTTGAGATCGTTAAGAAAGCTATTGAGGCTCCGTTAAAGCAAATTGCTGCTAATGCTGGATATTCTGGAGAAGTTATCGTTGAGAAAGTTAAAGAACTCATTAACGAAAAAGGATACGAATGGGGCTTCAATGCAAGAAAAGGTGAGTTTGAGAACCTTGTTGAATCTGGGGTAATTGACCCAGCAAAAGTTGAAAGAGTAGCTCTTCAAAACGCTGCATCTGCAGCAGGATTACTCCTCACAACAGAAGCTACAATAACAGAAATTCCAGAAAAAGAAGACAAAAACATGCCATCAATGCCTGAATACTAATAGATGATTTGAGGTAAGAACTAAGGGGGCTTTAATGCCCCCTTTTTTATTTTTTCGCAGCTTCTACTCTATTTCTTCCGTTTCTCTTACGTTATAAAAAAAAGTTACTAAGGAATGCCAAAAGAATGCGTATAAATATTCCTGTAAAAGAGGTGAAAGTAAAAACAATAAAAAATTGTAGCAAAGAAGGAATAAGATGAAATAAGATGAACCTTTTTCTTCTTTAAAAGATAGAAGCTGAGTAGAATATCTGAAAAGTTTGCTAATCAATAATTCCTCAACAATTGTTGTAAAAAGAGAAAAATTGGAAGGAGTAAAGTAGCGGGCAATAGCCCGCTAGATGGAAGGATTAAGAATAAAGGTCTTTTAGATCTTCGTAAAGAGGATGTTTTCCGCAGATTTCAAGAACTTCTTGTTTAACCTTTTCAATTACAGATTCGTCGTTGATGTTATTTAGAACAGTTGCAATAAGTTGTGCAATTCTTCTTGCTTCGTCTTCTTTGATTCCTCTTGCAGTAATTGCAGGGGTTCCAATTCTAATACCACTTGTTACAAATGGACTTCTTGTATCAAATGGGATTGTGTTCTTATTAACTGTAATGTTTGCCTTTCCAAGGGCAGCTTCAGCTTCTTTTCCAGTAATTCCTTTATCTGTAAGGTCAACGAGCATTAAATGATTATCGGTTCCACCGGAGACAAGCCTAAAGCCTTGTCTTTGAAGTTCTTCAGCCATTACTTTAGCATTTTTTACTATTTGTTCTTGATATTTCTTAAATTCTTCAGTTTGAGCTTCTTTAAATGCTACAGCTTTTGCTGCAATGACATGCATGAGAGGTCCACCTTGAAGTCCAGGAAAGACTGCTTTGTCTATTTCTTTAGCAAATTCTTCCTTGCACATTACAACGCCACCACGAGGACCTCTTAAAGTCTTATGAGTTGTTGTTGTTACAAAATGGCAAGCTTCGATTGGGGATGGATGAAGTCCTGCAACAACAAGTCCTGCAATGTGGGCAATGTCAGCAAGAAGTAGTGCCCCAACTTCATCAGCAATTTCACGGAACTTATTAAAGTCAATGATTCTTGGATAAGCGGAAGCTCCGCAGACGATAAGTTTTGGCTTATGTTCTTTTGCTAAGCTGTAAACTTGATCAAAGTCTATTGTTTCTGTGTCCTTCCTTATGCCATACTGGATAACGTTAAAATACTTACCTGTCATGTTAACAGGAGAACCGTGGGATAGGTGTCCTCCGTGAGAAAGATCCATTGAAAGGATTGTATCTCCAGGCTTTAATATCGCAAGGTAAACCGCTTGGTTTGCTTGTGATCCAGAATGTACCTGAACGTTTACGTGTTCAGCGCCAAAAAGTTCTTTACACCTTTCAATAGCCAATCTCTCTACAATATCGACACATTCACATCCACCGTAATATCTTTTTCCCGGATAACCCTCTGCATACTTGTTTGTTAGAACGGATCCTTGAGCTTCCATTACAGCTTCGCTTGTAAAGTTCTCTGAAGCGATAAGCTCAAGGTGCTCATTTTGTCTCTTATACTCGCACTTTAGGGCTTCAAAAACTTCTGGGTCTACAGCTCTTAGGTGTTTCATTTATTACCTCCACATTCATTTTTTTCAATTTCTGAGATTTTATTTATTCTTCTTTCGTGTCTTCCACCATCAAAAGGAGTTTCAAGCCAAACCTTTACAATTGCTTTAGCAAGCTCTTCACCTAAAACCCTTCCGCCAAGACATAAAACGTTTGCATTATTGTGACGTCTACTCATCTCAGCAGCGAAGATGTTATAACAAAGTGCTGCTCTTATTCCTTTAACTTTGTTTGCTGCAATTGAAATGCCGATTCCTGTTCCACAAATAAAAATTCCTCTATCGGCTTCACCGTTTGCTATTGCTTTAGCTGCCTTATAAGCAAATTCTGGATAGTCCACTGATTCTTCTGAATAAGTTCCATAATCAACGTACTCTATACCAAGCTCTTCAAGGTAGGATTTGATAGTTTCTTTTAAACGAAAACCTCCGTGATCGCAGGCGAGAGCTATTTTCATCTTTGCCTCCGAAAATTTTTGAGTGCCAAATTATACTTCAAGCTTTTCCCTTAGAACCCTTTCTGGTACAGGTCCAATAAGAACGTCTTCAACTTTACCTTCTCTCGTGATTATGATAGTTGGAGTCGCAAGGATACCAAACTTTTTAGCAGTTTCTAAATCTTCCATTACGTTAACTTTTATAAAGTGAACCTTTTTATACTCCTTGGATAGCTTTTTGACTATGGGTTCAATCATTTTACAAGGTCTGCATTGGGGAGAATGGAAATAAATAACTCCTTTTCCCTTCTTAAGCCTTCCAAACTCACCAATAAGGATAGGAAGATCTTGCCCTTTCAGTTTCTTTATTTTCTTCATCCAACGAATTCTTAAAAAGATTACAAAAACAATAAAAGACACAAGAAGAACTAATACTACGTCAAAGATAACCTTTAGGATATCCAAAAAAGCCTCCTTTAAATTGGTTAGAAGCTATCTCGAACTTTTAAAGTTATTGCCTATTAAGACTCCAGTAGATTCTACTTCAGCAGCAATTAAATCAAGTTTCTTTTGAAAAAGGTTATACGCAACTATGGCTGGAATAGCTACAAGTAAACCAAAGACAGTCGTGAGAAGGGCTTCTGAGATTCCAGCAGAAAGTTGTTGAGGATTACCAATAGAAGTGTTTCCAACAGTTAAAACACCAAATATTTTTATCATTCCAAGAACGGTACCTACAAGTCCTAAAAGAGGAGAAACTGCCGCTATTGTTGCAAGTAATGGTAGTCCTCTTTCAAGTTCTATAAACTTTCTCTTAGCGGCAGTTTCAAAAGAACTTAAAAAGTTATCTTTGTTAAGTTCTCCAATGTTCTTTAAAGCGTCTAAGATTACTAAGGAAATAAAGTTTTTTCTTCTCTTACAAAGTTCTACTGCGTCGGCGATATTTCCATCGCTAACAAATTCAACTATCAACCTGACATCTTCTTGAGGAACAAGTTTTGAAAGCCTTAACGTCATGATCTTTTCAATAATAATGCTTAATGAGATTACAGAAAGGAAGAGTAAAACATAACCTATTATTCCTGCTTTTTGAATTATTGTTGCTGCATCCATTTTTACTCCTTGGGAAGTTTTCTTGCAAAGATAAGGTATGCAGTATGAGCTGGCATTCTGTCTTCAGGTCTTAGTCTTTCAGGAACAAGCTTGTACTTTCTAAGGAGAATTTCCGAAACTTCAATGTCAATAAATGGAAGCTTTTCGAGTTTCTTTAGAACCTCTATTATCTGATTAACTGTTGGAACTAGGATCCCGATCATGTTACCGTCTTTTAAAGCTTCATACGCTTTCTCTATATAAAGCCAAGGTTCTCTAACATCAAGAAAGACAGCGTCTACATCTTTTTCATCAAATCCTTCTTCAATATCCTTGTGCTTAGCAATCACTCTTTTGTCGAGTCCCAACTTTCTTAAGTTTGACAAAGCATTTTTTATAAATTCTTCTCTTTTCTCATAACTTATGACCTTTCCAGATTCTCCTACAATGTGGGCAAAGACACTTGTCATAGCACCACTGCCAATACCACTTTCTAAAACTGTGTCTCCGGGCTTTACATTTAGTCTCAAAGCAATGTAAGCAGCATCTTTGGGATAAACTATTTGAGTGAGTCTATTGAGTTTATACATAATAAAGTCGTAGAGAGTACATGGAAGGATTATGTAATAATGTCCCTTGTGAGTTTCTACCTTTGAACCGTAAGGTTTTCCGATTAATCCAGAAAGTTCTATCTCTCCCTTATCAGTGTTAAACTTCCCTTTAGCTAGAGAAAGGTTTAGAAAGTACTTTTTATCTTTCTCAGGGTCATAAAGAATTATTGTATCTGTCTCTTTAACTATTCCCATCGGCTACAGCTTCCTTTCTAGGATTTCTTTTAACTATTAAAATGGGTTGCCCTTTGTAAACTACTGTTCTCTTTAATTTGTTTACTTCTTTTATAACTTCTGCATCAACGCCAAACTTTCTTGCAATATGGGTTATCCTTTCACTCTTTCTTGGAATATAGACATAAATGTTTGAAGAACCTATGTATTTAAGAATATCACTCTTTTTTACAAAGTTCGAAGGAATATAAACGTAATGACCTGCAGGAACTACCTTTCTTTTGTATTGATGATTAAAGTTTTTCATTATGTAGTAAGGAACCTTTAGCTTTCTCGATATTGTATAAAGGGAACTTTTAGAAAGAACTTTTATCTTTACAAGCGAAGGAGTTTTCTTATCGTTAGAATCAAATAAACCTTTTTCCTTTATGAGAGAAAGAACAGCGTAAAATTTTGGAACATAGTTTAAAGTTTCATTTGGAAGTTTTGTTAAATCCCAAAAATGTTCAGCTCCTAAAGATCTTAATCGCTTGAAGATTGTTCCAGGACCTGCATTATAGGCAGCTATTGCTAAATCCCACCTTCCAAAAAGGGAATAAAGATACTTTAGGTATCTTGCAGCTGCTACCGTTGATTTCTCTACATCAAATCTTTCATCTATATACCAGTTGACCTTAAGTCCGTAGAGTTTTGCGGTTTTGGGCATCAACTGCCAAAGACCTGCTGCCCCTGCTTTAGAGACAGCAGTAGGATTACCATTGCTCTCGACAATCGCAAGAAAGACTAGGTCTTCTGGAACTCCTTCTTTTTCAAATATCTCTTTAACAGTTGGATAGAAAACTTTAAAGTTATCAAGCTGGGAAATAAGTTTTAGTCTGTTCCATTTGTTTTTATAGTAAGAAAGCCAAAACTGAAAAGAAGGTTTATCCCAAGGAATTGGAAGCTCTGTATCGAGATTCTTCACTTTTTCTGAAATTGCAGTTTTAAAAATTAGAGAGGACTCCTCTTTTACGGAGTTGACAATAGATGTAGCTGTTTCTCCAACACAAGGAGAACCTAGAAGAAGTGAAAAGAGAAGAAGGGGAAGAAAAATTCTATGCATTATTCATAACCTCTTCTGGCATATCAAAGTTGGAGTAAACTTCCTGAACATCGTCAAGATCCTCAAGAGCCATAAGAAGTTTCAATACTTTTTCTGCCGTTTCACCTTCTACTCTTGTTGTAGTTGTTGGTATTAAATCAAGTTTCGCTTCCTCTACCTCTACTCCTCCATCGATTAGAGCTTTTCTAACGTTTTCTAAGTCTTGAGGCTGAGTATAAACTACAAAATGTTCATCTTCCCTTACAACATCATCGGCTCCAGCATCTATGGCAGCCATCATCACTGTTTCTTCATCAAACTTTTCAGCAGAAACTTTAATTACTCCTTTTCTTTCAAACATCCAAGAAACGCAACCTGAAGTACCCAAGTTTCCACCGTGTTTGGAAAAAGCGTGTCTTACTTCAGAAGCTGTTCTATTCCTGTTATCTGTTAAACACTTAACGATTATCGCTACTCCACCTGGACCATATCCTTCGTATGTTACTTCTTCGTAAGTTTCTCCTGCTATTTCACCAGTTCCACGTTTTATTGCCCTTTCTATGTTTTCTTTTGGCATGTTAAACTTTTTGGCCTTCTCTATAGCAGCCCTAAGTCTTGGATTAAATTCTGGATCTCCTCCTCCTTCCCTTGCAGCTACCGTAATTTCTCTTGCAAGCTTTGTATATAGTTTCCCACGCTTAGCATCCTGAGCTGCTTTTCTATGTCTAATATTTGCCCATTTGGAATGTCCAGCCATCAGCTAACCTCCAAAAATTTTTCGCCGTTCAATATAAACAGGAAAATCTCACCTTCAAGGCTCTATTCCAGTAACAACTAACTTTCCGTGTTTTACTCCTTTCAGAGTAATTATTTTATCTGCCAATTCTTTTATTACACTTGCCTTTCCTTTTACAGCTATCGTTTCAAGGCAGTGATGGTGATCTATATGAATATGCATAGTGGAGATTATGTTATCTAAAAATCCGTGTTCAATTTCTGTTATCTTTTCTGCAAGTTCTCTTTGATGGTGGTCATAGACTATAGTTATAGTTCCAAAAACCTCTTTGTCCTCTCCAATGGATTCTTCAATCAAAGCGTTTCTGATTAAATCTCTTATAGCTTCTGAACGGCTAACGTATCCTTTTTTTTCAATAAATTCGTCAAACCTTTCCAAAAGCTTTTCGTCTATCGAAACTGCAAAGCGGGCTACTCTTCCCATTTGGTAAACCTCTTAAAGTTTCTAATTTTGAAATCCACTCCAAGACTTTGGGCAAATCTTTTAAACTCTTCTTCATTAAACCCAGGATAGTTTACTGCCGAGATTATAACCTTGTATCCCTTGGTTTTCGCATCTTTTATAAACTTTAGGACCGACTCCCAACTGTTTTCAAACTTTGGATTTACAACTTTGTAGTATTCTTCCTTGTTTGATGCATTAATGCTAACGTTAAAAGTATCTACGAGTCCTTTTAATTCGTCTAAAACGTTTTCATTTCTAGTTATAAGGTATGCAAGACCGTTAGTGTCTACTCTAACAGAAGGTCTTCCCATCTTATTAAGCCACTTAGCTATTTCCCTTAAGGCCTCGTATCTTTCGAAAGGTTCGCCATATCCACAAAAGACTATCTCATCGTAAACTTTTGGGTTCTTTATCCTATACATGTATTCTTCAGGTATGGGTTCTCTATTTAGGTTGAGGTTATAGCCGAGTATAAAGGCTTCCTTTCCCCTGAAACAGAACTTACAATTGCAAGGGCAAGAAGAAGAAAGATTTATGTAAAGCCTATTTCCAACAGTGTAAACAAGTTTTTCTTCTTGTTCTTTAGGATTCAACGGAATATTGAATAGCCTTTTTGCGTTTGTGGTTGTAATTCTATCTATATCTAGGAAGTTCATACCAAGTTCTTTTGCAATTGTCATAGCAACGTAAGCAACATAAGTAGGTTTGTTCCTCTTTCCTCTTACAGGTTGGGGGGAAAGATAAGGAGAATCTGTTTCTATTAAGAGCCTAGAAGAAGGAACGTATTTTAAAGTTTCTCTAAGTTCATTGTTCTTAGGATACGTAACAATTCCTGCGTAGGAGATAAACAGTCCTTCGTCCAAAGCTGCTTCTAAAAGATCTTTCTCACCACTAAAACAGTGAAGTACACCTTTTACGCCTTTAAGCTTTGTTCTTATAAACTCAGCCATCTCTTTCGATGCACTTCTAGAATGGATGATGATCGGGAGGTTAAGCTCTCTTGCAGCTTCTACTTGCATCTCAAAAATTTCGTACTGCTTTTCCTTAGGAGAAAAGTTCCTGTAAAAGTCAAGTCCCATTTCTCCAAGAGCGACAACTTTAGGAGAACTCTTAGCAAGTTCTAATATTCTTTCATAATCGTTCTCTGAGTAAGATTTTGCTTCATGTGGATGTATACCAACACTTGCAAAGACGTTTTTACTGCTTTCTGCTACCTTAATAGCTTTCTTACTGTCTTCTAAATCACAGCCTACGGTAATAACTGCATCAAGCTTATCCTCACACTCCTTAATTATCTCTTCTCTATCCTTATCAAACTGAGGAAAGTGAAGGTGGGCATGGGTATCTATCAATCTACTTCCTCCTTCTAACGATTGAATCAAGCTTTAAGGTCTCTTTAATAGATTTTTTGGTCTTCATAGCTTCTTCCTTCGTTCCGAAATACCCAACTATAACAATGGCGTAACGTCCTTTATCTAAAACTTCGGCATTAAACCCTTTTGCTTTTAGCTTCTTCGTTAGCTTCTGAGCGTTCCCTTTATTCTTAAAAACACCTACTTGAAGATAAAAGTTTCCTTTTGTTTTCTGTTCTTTAGCAACTTTTTGATCTTTAGAATTCTCTTTCAGAGTTTTCTCTTCAACTTTAACTTGTTTAGGGAATTTCTCAGGCTGAATATTCTCACCTTTGGAATCACTATCACCTTTATTAAGTAAAGTCACAAAAGGTTTTTCCTTAGTCGATTTCTCTATCTTAGGACTTCTGCCTTCCTCTTTAGACTTTATGGACTCGGGTTTTTCTTTTTGCTTAACAACTATAGGCTTTTCTTCTTTCTTCTTTACTTCTTTTGTTTTATCTACGACAAAAATTTTGTTCTCTACTCTTGGTTGAGAAACAGGACTAAGAGCAGCAATTGTCTTTAAAAGCTTTTGTTTTTCAATGTCAAACTTTTTCTTAGCTTCTTCAAATCCTGCTTCCTTACCTACAAAGTACCCTACCATGTAAGAGAAACCAAAAATAACGGTAGCAGCTCCCATCAAGATATACTGCAGTTTCCTATCCCCTTCCATCACATCCTCCTCGGAGCGTTAACACTTAAAATATCAAGTCCAACTTTTAAAGTCCTTTTTACAGCACTAATTAAGCAAAGTCGTGCTTCTGTAAGTTCTCTATTTTCCTCATCCAATACCCTATGCTTGTTATAAAACTTATGAAGTTTGGAGGCAAGCTCCATTAAGTAATAGGTAATCTGGTGAGGTTCTCTCTTTAAAGCTGCACTTTCAACGACATATCTTAAGGCAAAGCATTCAGAGATTAAGTCTCTTTCCTCTTGAGAATTTAGAAGGTGTAGGTTTTCCTCTTTTGGAAGAAACCCTCTTTCTTCTGCTTTATCTAAAATACTACAGAGGCGTGCGTGGGCATACTGAACGTAGTAAACTGGGTTTTCACTCTTTTGGGAAAGGGCTAAGTTAATGTCAAAGTCTAGAGGAGTATCATGCCTTTTTAGAAGGAAGAAAAACCTTACTGCGTCAATCCCAACTTCTTCCATAAGCCACCTTAAAGTAATGAAGTTTCCAGCCCTTTTGGACATTTTAACTTCTTCACCATCTTTATAAAGCTTTACAAGCTGAATTAAAACAATTTCAAGGAAATCTTCATCTTTTCCAGACATAGATATGGCAGCTTTTACTCTTGGTATGTAGCCGTGATGGTCAGCTCCCCAAATGTTTATGGCTTTGTCGTATCCTCTTTCTATCTTGTTATAGTGGTAAGCAATATCTGAAGCAAAGTAGGTATACTCACCGTTTGAACGTCTTACTACTCTATCCTTGTCATCTCCAAATTGAGAAGTTTTAAGCCAGATGGCTCCATCTTTTTCATAAAGAAGTCCTTTTTCCTCTAAAACTTTAAGAACCTTTTCAACTTCTCCTGTTTCATAAAGACTCTTTTCACTAAACCAGTTGTCAAACTCTACTCTTAAGTTTTTAAGATCTTCTTTTATTTCTTCTAGAAGAACTTTCTTTCCAAAGTTGGCTGCTATTTCAACAGCTTCTTCAAAAGGTTTGGAAAGAATGTCAGGTCTTTCCTCTAAAAGTTTTTTAGCTACATCTATTATGTATTCTCCCCTATAGCCATCCTCAGGGAAAGGATAGTCCTCTCCTGAAAGTTCTTTTAGTCGTGCATAGATGGATTCTCCAAGAAGTCTTATTTGTCTACCTGCATCATTTATGTAGAATTCCCTCTCAACTTCAAAGCCTGTTAGTTTTAGGACTTTATAAAGAACATCTCCAACAACAGCCCCTCTACCATGTCCAACGTGTAAAGGTCCAGTTGGGTTTGCAGAAACATACTCAAGAAGAACTTTTCGTCCCTTTCCAATATCCGAAATATAGAATTCTTCATGTAGAACTTTCTTTAAAACATCTACAAAGAACTTCTGACTAAAGAAAAAGTTTATAAATCCCCCGCCGG
>JBDOLX010000067.1:0-5282 GCA_039832905.1 Desulfurobacteriaceae bacterium
AAAAGACATGGAGACAAGTTAGAAGAAGGGGATATGAGAACTCCTGAGGGAATTTACTTTCCCCTTTACTGGCGATCAAGGCTTCCTAAGATGTACGGTTTAGGGGCTTATCCTTTAAACTATCCCAATTTAATTGACAGAAAAATTTTAAGAAGGAACGGACACGGTATTTGGATACACGGAACAGATAATCCCAACAGACCCCCTCACAGCACTAATGGGTGTGTAGCGTTAAAAAATAAGTACTTAAAGGAACTAAGGAAAATTATAAAACCTAAGATTACTCCAGTAATAATAGTTTCAAAGCTTAACTTTTCTACTAGGAATGCTTACATACAGGAACAAAGGTCTATATACAACTTTATTCTTACCTGGAAAAGGGCTTGGGAAAATACTCCAAGAAATATCAACGATTACTTATCTTTATACTCTAGGCACTTTGTATGGAAAAACGGAGGATATAGAGAGTGGGTAAGGTATAAAAAAAGGATTACAAGGCAAAAAAAGTGGATAAGAATTAAACTAAGGAATATTTCTATATCTAAGGATGGAAGGCTCTTAAAGTTTGGAAATCTCTATGTTGCAGCTTTTGACCTTGAGTATAGTTCTAATAACTTTACATCTAAAGGCAGAAAACTTCTTTACATAATCAAAGAAGGAAAGCAATGGAAAATATTAGGAGAAGAGAGTTTGTAAAAACTTTTCTAACGTTCCTTGGGGTATCTCCATTTTTACAAGAAGAAGCTTTTGGGAAAGGGATAAAGAAAGGAATTCATGTAAGACTTCCGAAAATTTCTTTTGAAACAACCTATCTTCAAGGGAAAGAAAAAGGCGGAAGAATTTTGATTGTCGGTGGAATTCATGGGAACGAACCAGGGGCTTATAAAGCCGCAGAGATTCTAAGACGTGTAAAGGTTAAAAAAGGAGAACTCTTCATAGCACCGAGAAGTAATTTCATTTCCATTCTTGCAAACGTTAGAGGCTATAACGGAGATATGAACCGTAAGTTTGCGTATATATCTTGCAAAGATCCTGATTATCCTTACGTTTTAAAGCTTAAAAGTTTAATTAAAGAGTTAAAACCCGATGTTGTTCTTTCTCTTCATGACGGTTTTGGATTTCATATATTGAATAATAGTCATTGGGGACAGTGTATAGTTATAGACGAGGAAAGGTACGAAAGTTTTAATCTTGGTAAGATTGCAAAGTTTGTAGCTAAGGAAGCTAACAAAAAAATAAAATACAAAAAATGGAAAATTCCTGTCTTTAATACCCATACCTTTTCTAAAAGTACTAAACATCCAGAACAGAGGAAGTCTTTAACTTATTACTGTTTAAGAGAGTGTAATACTCGGGCTTTTTGTCTTGAGGCTTCAAAGCAACTTCCTAGCCTTGAAGATAAAGTGAGAACACATTTTCTAATGCTTGAAGCCTTCTTTAAACTCTTTAGTGTGGAGATAGAACCAAGTTTTAGCGTTCTACAAGAGATTGGTGAAAAGATTCTGAATGAGAAGAAAGTTTATTCCGCAAGTTTAAAAATTAACGGAAGAAGTTTACTTGTTTCATCTTGTAAGACCTTTAAGATACCGCAAGGTAGTGAGGTAGAATTTATTTCTTTTCATGGTTCAAGCGGAACAAACGCTATTCCTGTTGGAGTGAACCTCAACTGGCGAAGCTTTAGAATAAGAAAAAATTTAACAGTAAGGGTCAAAGACGACTTTAAAGAAGTATTCAAAGTAAGGTTTGTACTTAGTTAACGGTGGATAAATAGAAAATGTCTTTCAAACTTTACCCCTTTTGGGGAAAGTGAAACTTCCTTTACTTTATAACCTTCAATCTTTTCAGGGAATTTTTCTTTTCCTCTATAAATACAAAGAATGCTTCCTTTTTCGAGAAAATGGTTTGTTAACTTGATGGCTGTTAGAGGATCTTTAACTGCTCTCATTAAAAGGAAGTCGTACTTTCCGTCCAAATCTTCTACTCTGGAGCATAAAACTTTAACGTTTTCAAGCTTTAACTCTCTTTTTACTTGTTCTAAGAATACACACTTTTTGTGTTTTGATTCACATAGGTGAAAAGTAGAACCTTCAATAACTATGGATAGAGGAACACCGGGAAATCCTCCTCCTGATCCAACGTCAAGAAAAGTTTTGTTTCTAACGTCTAGCCCTAAACTTTCAAAAGCTTTTAACCCAAGTAGAGAATCAAAAAAGTGTTTTTCTTCTATGCCTTTGTCATCAAGAATAGAAGTAATATTTATTCTCTTTCCCCATCTCTTTAAAAGTTCCTTGTACTTTTGAAACTTTAGAAGGTGTTCTTCTCTTAATTCTATATTGTTAAGCTTACAGAGATCTCTCAATCTTTCAAGACTCAAGGTTAACTTCTCCTTTTTTCCATTTTTCGATGTAAATGGCTAAGATTGGAATTGATGCTGGTCTGATACCTTCAAGTCTTGCTGCTTGCCCTAAGGTTATAGGCTTCATTTCTTTTAGTTTTTGTCTTTCTTCCGTTGAAATTGGAACAATATCGTAATCAAAATCACTTGGAATTTTAATGTTTTCAAGCTTTCTAAACTTCTTAACCTCTTCAAGTTGTCTCTTTATGTATCCTTCATACTTAACTTCTATTTCCACCTCTTCCAATACTTCTTTTAAGAGCTTTTCATCTTCTAAATCAAAAGGTACAAAGACCACACTTAAGATTTCATTAAGAGGAACTTCTGGTCTTTTGAGAATTTCATATATAGACTTACTCTCCTTTAAAGGTGTAGAAGAAACCTTTTCAAGAACAGGATTAATAACTTCAGGCTTTACTTTTACTTCTTTTAGCTTCTCAACGAAGACTTTTACAGTTTCGTACTTTTTCTTTACTCTTTCATACTGCTGGCGAGTTAAGAGTCCGAACTTATAACCGTACTTTGCAAGGCGATAGTCTGCATTATCGTATCTTAAAAGAAGTCTATACTCAGCACGGGAGGTAAAAAGTCTATAAGGTTCTCTAACTCCTTTGTTCACAAGGTCGTCAATCATTACTCCTATGTAGGCTTCATCTCTTCCGAGAATGAATTTTTCATCTTTGCCAAGAGCATAAAGAGCAGCGTTGATTCCCGCGACTATTCCTTGGCCTGCTGCTTCTTCATATCCAGTTGTTCCGTTTATCTGTCCAGCGTTGAATAGTCCCTTTATGGTTTTTGTTTCCAAAGTAGGATAAAGGTGTCTTGGATCAACAAAGTCGTATTCAATAGCATAGGCAGGTCTTATTATTTTTGCGTTTTCAAGTCCGGGAATTGAACGGACGATTTCTTCTTGAACATCAAAAGGCAAACTTGTCGAGATTCCGTTAGGATAGAACTCAACAGTATTTCTTCCTTCAGGTTCTATGAATACTTGGTGTCTTTCTTTATCAGGAAATTTAACAATTTTATCCTCAATTGAGGGACAGTATCTAACTCCTACTCCGCTTATAAGTTTACATTCTCCGTACATTGGAGAACGGTGTAGGTTTTCCCTAATAATCTTATGGGTTTCTGGTGTTGTGTAGGTAAGCCAGCAGGGAATTTGTTCTACTTTTTCCTTTTCCGTCCAGTGGGAGAAAAACGGTGGTGGTTCGTCTCCGTCTTGTCTTTCCATCTTTGAAAAGTCTATGGTTGTTCCATCAAGCCTTACAGGAGTTCCAGTTTTTAGTCTTGCTACTTTAAAGCCATGTCTTACATAAAACTCAGAGAGTTTATTGGCGGCGGGTTCCCACATTCTACCGCCTTCAAACTCATTAAATCCAATAAATATTTTTCCTTTTAAGAATGTTCCTGCAGTAACTACTACCGCTTTAGCCCCATATCTTGCACCTATGTGAGTAACTACTCCTTTTACTTTCTCATCTTCTACTATGATGTCATCGACTATTTGTTGAATAATATCTAAGTTGTCTGTGTTCTCTATTACTTTTCTCATTCTGTCTCTGTAGGCATACTTATCAGCTTGTGCCCTTGGGGATCTTACTGCTGGTCCTTTCCTTCTATTTAAAATCCTAAATTGAATACCGGTTTCATCTATGTTCTTTGCCATTTCTCCGCCGAGGGCGTCGATTTCTCTAACAACTGTTCCCTTAGCAACACCCCCAATGGCAGGGTTACAGGACATTTCGGCTATTTTGTCAACGTTTATGGTGAATAAAGCAGTCTTACACCCCATTCGTGCAGCTGCCAATGCCGCTTCACATCCAGCGTGTCCTGCACCAACAACTATTACGTCGTAAACTTCATCCCACATTTAAAACTCCACTTTTACTTTTGTTCCTCTTTGTGCTTTTAAAAGCATAGCAGCATTTGCCATATATGCAACAATCTGCACATTTCCTTCTGGATGAATAGATATAAAAAGTTCACCTCTGTTTAGTCCTTTAAACTCTGAAGAGGCCTTCTCAACTCTAACTCCATTGATTTCAACAGCCTTTGGAAGAGTTTTTGTCTCAAGGTTGAGGATAAGATTTCCAAAGTTATCAACATCAAGGACAATAGCCTCAAAGATATTAGGAGCAACTTGACGAGGTTGAGGAATGGCAAAGAGTTTAAGTTGGTTAAGTTCTATTTTGTCTCCAAGGTGATAAGCCGACTGTAGTTTTGCAAGTTCTGCAGCAATTGGAGTTAGGACATCGCGTCCCCTAAAGTTTCCAGGACTTTTCAAGAAATAGTGGTCAGCTGTTATCCTATAAACGCTTTCCGGTTTTTCCTCTTGAAATACAAGACTTCCTACTCCATTGTTTGGACAAACGATAAAGTAGTTTTCTGTAGAAACTATAATAGGTTCTGCAGTAGGGTCTGGATCGACAAGGATTAAGAAAACTGTTCCCCTTGGGAAGTATTTGTAAGACCACTTAAATTTAACTGCTGCATCTACAAGATCAAAAGGTCTAGTGTTGTGAGTTATATCAACGATTTTGGCTTCTGGGTTTACGCTTCTTATAACACCGTGAACTGAACCAACATAATAGTCTTTTAGTCCATAATCGGAAATAATGGCAACTATGTTTTCCATTCCACTCCTCCCTTACTTTGTTTCAAACTCTACTTTTATTTTTACCTCTTTTAAGTTTACACTTTCAGGAATTGGATCAAATGGAGCTGCAGCATAAATAGCAGAAATAGCAGCTCTATTAAAAAGACTATCAGAAGAAAGATTTTCGACATCTAAAGAGGAAATTTCCCCTTTTTTGTTAACGACTATGTAGATGACTACTTTGTTTTCCTTTCCATTGGGGATAGAGGAGTAAGGATTTACCCAATG
>JBDOLX010000067.1:5292-7633 GCA_039832905.1 Desulfurobacteriaceae bacterium
AACCTTTTTGAGATATGGAACGAGTTTGCTTGCTGCAATTGCTGGAAGTTTCTTGTTTTCTTTGTTTTTTAAACTATCTACGAAAAGGGATAGTTCCAATTCTCCGTTGCCAACTTTTTTGCTAACAGTAAGTTTTGAGGCTGATACCATTCCTGCACTTTCTGAAGTATCTGATTTTGTTATTTTTCTTTTGCTTGTTTTTAGTGAGGCTGCTTTTTTCGTTTTCTTCTTTTCTGTTTTTCTACCTTTAGGAGATGAGGTGTTTTGGGCAGAAGATATTTTAAAACTCTTATCTCCCTTTCTTGACTTTTCTCCGATCAGTTCTGATTCAACTTTTAAGTCAAAAGATAAAGGTAGGATATCTACCATTTTGTAAGTTTTTATCTTTAATACTCCTGAAATACTTAGAATAGAAATTAAAGCTCCATGAATGATCAAAGAAGTGATAAAAGAAATAAGACTTAACTTATAGTTTTTTGTCATTACCGTTTTCCTAGGGTAATAATGGAGCGGGCGACGGGATTCGAACCCGCGACCCTCAGCTTGGAAGGCTGATGCTCTAGCCAGCTGAGCTACGCCCGCTTTGTTTTTTATAAAAATATACGCTGAATTGGTTAAATAGTCAAATGGTTGAGTGGTTGGTTGACTGGTTAAATGGTTAATGTAGGAATTGGTTAAACAGGAAAAGGCGAAAAATGTAAAATTCCAATCACGAGTATGATTAGGAGGAAGGTAAGGTGTTAAGGTTTTTTACAGCTGGTGAAAGCCACGGAAAAGGAATTTTTGCTTTCTTAGAAGGAATACCGGCAAACTTTGAGATAGACTTTGAATTTGTAAACAGAGAACTTGCAAGGCGTCAAAAAGGGTATGGACGTGGTGGAAGAATGAAGATTGAAAAAGATAAAGTAGAGTTTCTTTCCGGTGTAAGACTTGGAAAAACCCTTGGTTCACCGATTCTAATGGCTGTTTGGAATAAGGATTACGAAAACTGGAAAGAGATAATGAAACCAGAACCTGGGGAGCTCCCAGAGGACAAAAAAGTTGTAAAGCCACGTCCGGGACATGCAGATTTAAGTGGAGTTCTAAAATATGATTTTGATGATGTTAGGAACGTTCTCGAAAGGTCAAGTGCAAGAGAAACTGCCGGAAGAGTAGCTGCTGGCTCTCTGTGTAAAGATATTTTAAGAAGACTAGGAATAACAATTGGGAGTTATGTCCTTTCTGTAGGAAAAGTTGAAGTTCCAAAAAGTGCTTATGCTTCTTTATCTTTTGAAGAAAGGTTTGAAAATGCAGAGAATTCCGAGGTAAGAATTCCTGTTTCTGATAGAACTTTAGAAGAAATTTTTAAAAAGGAAATAGACTCTGCAAAGGAGAAAGGAGAAAGTCTTGGTGGAATTTTTGAAGTTTTTGCTTTAAACGTTCCTGTTGGTCTTGGAAGCCATACCCAATGGGATAAAAGGCTTGATGGGATAATCGCCCAAAGTATCATGTCCATTCAGGCTATAAAAGGCGTTGAAGTAGGAATGGGATTTGATACAGCAAAGAACTATGGATCAAAAGTTCACGATGAAATTTTCTATTCAGAAGAAAGAGGTTTTTATAGAGAAACCAATAATGCTGGTGGAATAGAAGGTGGAATGACAAATGGAATGCCAATAGTTGTAAGGGCTGCAATGAAACCAATACCAACTCTTTATAGTCCTTTAAGAAGTGTTGACATAAGAACAAAAGAACCTTTTGAGGCTTCTATTGAGCGCTCTGATGTTTGTGCCGTTCCGGCTGCGTCGGTTGTTGCAGAGTCTATGCTGGCTATAACCTTACTTGGTGCAATCCTTGAAATGTTTCCAGCGGATGACTTTAGAAGGTTAAAAAAATGGTTTGAAGAATATAAAGAGGACTTAGGAAGTTTTTAGCTTACATTTGACTTGTTTCCTTCCTTCTTTCTTTTTCTTGCTATTCCTTTTTCTCCTTTACTAGTCTACAGTTTTCCAGAATATACCTTTCGATGGACTACGCAAAATACTTCATTTTCACTCAATATACTTTCTTAGTTTCGGTGATAGCGTAAAAGATAACGCTATAAAACTTCCAATGAAACCTAGTATTGGAATTTCAAACCGCTCTGATAACGACCTGTAAGTTTCCTCAGGGTTATTGTTAAGTCCGTGGAAAACCAAAAGCGCACAAGATAGACTAAGAAAGGTTATATAAGAAAATAAAAAAGCTATGCCTATGTAATGGGGTATCTTGTTAGAAACAAGTATTCTTAGAGACCATATAATGAGGGGTGAAGACGCATAAAACATACTTAAAGATAGCAATACTTTTTCTTCTTTAGAAA
>JBDOLX010000068.1 GCA_039832905.1 Desulfurobacteriaceae bacterium
CAGGATAGAGCGAATAAAAGCCCAAAAGAGAGCCAGAAAAAGCAAGAAAAGAGAATACATAGAACAGAACCTTGCCCTCATAAAACAGCTAAGGGACGCAGAACTTAGCTGGAGGGACATCGCAGCCTACATCAAAAAATACCACAGAGTCAAAATCGCCCCCTCATACATCCACATGATTTACAAGGAGATAATCGGCAGCGAGGAAGAAAAGAGTGATTAGATGGTTCGTAATCTTCCTTGAAACAGCAGTACTTATCTACATCCTTTTCAAAAACAAGGAATTCAAACAACTCATACAACGGTTCCTTAGCGCTATCCCCTCTTCTACTGAGCTTAAACTTTGGATTCTCAAAGGAGCAGGTTTTGGAGCATACCTTATTGTCGTCCTCTCAGGAATAGCCATAATCGGAGTAATTCTCTACTATCTTACCCCCTACGTAAGAATCATTCTGAATAAAGAAGCTCTCGTAGAGAAATGGAAAAAGGAATTCCTCAAAGCCAAACAAGCCGAAATAAACGAGATAGAGAAGCTAAAGCAGGAAACTAAGAAAAAGCTCCAAGAAGCCCGAAAACGGGAGCAGGAGCTCCGTCAGCAAATTACCCACTATCAGCACCTATCTCACCAGCTCAAACAGAAAGAGGTAGAGCTTGAGATTGAATTCCAGCAGAAGAGGGGAAGCTATCTACAGGAACTTGACGGTCTCCAGAAGAGAAATAGGGAGTTGCAGATCAGAATTAAAAAGCTGAAAGAGCAACTAAAATCGTGCAAAGAGAAACTTCAGAAGAAAAAAAGTTAAAACTCATCTTAGTAGCTACGCTTTAAATTAAGATTTTCGTAAAAGAATCACCAGATTTTCACCTTTTCATACAAAGGAGAAATTCCATGTTTTCGTACAAATTCTTTAAGACTTAAACGAGGCCTCCTTCCTTGCTTCTGCTGATCTTCAAACGTTTCTCCTTTTTTCTTATTCAATATTTCACGCTTCAGTAAATCTGTTGGTATTTTGTACACATCAAACGTACCGTCCAGACGCGAAAAATCTAAAAAATATAGGTCGTCCCACCTTGATTTAGGACCAAAAGAAGTCAAATCATTCTCTATTACGGAAGCTTTTATTTGTTCAGCCCTTTTGGTCTCTAAGTTATAAGTATCAGCAGAGGAAGGGTATATAACTCGTACACTTCCTGTAAGAATACACCAGCATCCTTCACTTATAAACTCAGGGAAATTTATTTTTCTTGCTTCTCCACCCGAATATTCTTTCAGTTTCTGAGAGAGTCTGTACCATAAATTCCAAAGCTCCTTCAGCCGAGTAATATCACTTTTTTCAAACTCTTGAACTTTAGCTCTGACTTTCTCTCCAAAAAGAATGATTTCCTTTTCTTTTATCTTCATCTATAGTCCCACCTTCCTTAAAATTGAACTGAGTTTCAGCTCGGACTCGTCTATAGGTTTACCTCTTCGCTCATTGAGAATATTCAAAGCATATATCAGTTTGATTAATGCTGAGAAAGTTAACTTTTTCCTACCCCTAAGAAGCTTAAAGATATATGCTGAATCCACATTGAGGACATCGCTTATTTCCAAATAACCCACGTTTAAATCACCGCACAACCGATTAAGAACCTTCAGTACTTTTTTTCTTACTTCTTCCTCATCTAAAATCTCCATACCACCCATACAGTTATGGTAAACTCTCTTTAAAGGAATTTCATTGTCCGCGTGGACAATGAAAGAAGGAGGTCCTATGAAGCCAAAGATAGTAAGTCTATTCTCTGGCGCAGGTGGTATGGATCTGGGTTTTGAAAAAGCTGGATTCGAAGTAGTTTGGGCTAATGACATTGATCACTGGGCAGTTGAAACCTACAAAAGAAACTTTCCCAAGACAAACGTTGTATGCGATGACATAAGAAATATTGATGACCGCAACATTCCGGATTGCGATGTAGTTATAGGTGGCTTCCCCTGTCAGGACTTTTCTGTACTTGGGGGTAGTACAAGAAAAGGAATAACAGCTAAAAGAGGAAAGCTGTACAAAGAATTTGTTAGGATTGTAAAAGCAAAGAAACCTAAAGTTTTTGTTGCAGAAAATGTAAAAGGTATTTTAAGCGCTAATAAAGGTTTAGCCATCAAAATTATCAAACATGATTTTGAACACATTCTCTCATTAGATACTGAAAAAAATACCGAAGAATTCAGCTTAGAAGAGATCAATCTCTGGGATAGTGAGAGTTTGTTCTCTGCAGGCGTTCAAGCTTACCAAAAGGATTATATTGTATTCATTGATCTATATAGATTTGTCGAATACGGAGTACCCCAACTCAGAGAAAGAGTTCTTATCATTGGAATAAGAAGGGATATTTACGAAAATAAAGGAATTCCATTTAAGAAAGTGGAAGGTTTTCTTAAGACTCCCGAAATGTACGTAACCTCAGGCGATGTTCTTGAAGGAAAGATTATTTATTCAGTTCCTGTCTCCGAAGTTCCTTTTAATAATGAAAAGCCAAAGATGAAGCAGAAAACTATTGAAATGCTTAAGCACATCCCAGAAGGAGGGAATTATAAGAACCTTCCTAAAGAATTAGCTGTTAAAGGATTGATGAGCAACATATACAGAAGACTTCACAGAAATAAACCATCACCTACAATTATTGCCAATGGAGGAGGAGGTACATGGGGCTATCATTACGAGGAACCCAGAGCTCTCACCAATAGAGAGAGGGCCAGACTACAAACCTTTCCCGATGAATTTATATTTGAGGGACCTATAGGAGAAGTAAGAAAACAGATAGGAAATGCAGTACCTCCTTTAGGAATTCTCCCCATAGCTCTAGATCTAAAGAAGTATTTGATTAGTAACTATCAACCGGACAAAGATCCTTACTACAAAGACTGGGAAAAACTTAAAACGGAAATATTGGAATACAAAAAACAACAGCTTTCAGAGGTCGTTTATGTGTAACAGAGAAGACAACAAAAAATCTCGATTTCAAAAGGATCTTTTGAAATGGTGGACTAAATACAAAAGAGATTTTCCATGGAGAAAAACAAAGAATCCCTATGAACTCCTTATAGCCGAAATTCTTTTGAAGAAAACTACTGCCAGTCAGGTTTTAACAGTTTACTCAAAACTTTTAAATAAATATCCTAATCCATACGCGCTTTGCTCAGCCAATAGAAAAGATCTTGAAGCCCTACTTAAACCACTGGGAATGCATAAAACAAAAGCAGAACTACTCAAAAAGTTCGCCTCTGCTTACCTCTCTCTCTTAAAAAACAACAAAAAAAGTAGATTCTCACGATCTGAACTTCTAAAGCTTCCAGGAATAGGAAACTATACCGCCAATGCTGTTCTTTCCCTTATCTATGACGAATGTGTACCAATGCTTGACACTAATTTCATACGTATCTTAGAAAGAGTATTCGGAATCAAATCCAACAAAAGCCGTCCCAGAAATGATCCCTATATCTGGGAAAAAGCAAAAGAAATCCTTCCTTGTAACGAAGCGAGAAACTTCAATCTAGCAGTCCTAGATTTTTCTGCCTTAGTATGCAAACATATCCAACCTAAATGCGCCGAATGCTTCGCCAAGGAATATTGTTCACACGCAAACACCACTTAATTACTTAACGAAAAAGATCAACGCGAAACACATCCAAACTACCACCATAACCCAAACACCCCAGCCAAAACAATACTCTCCCGCTTATCCCGATTCTAGCCCAATAACACCTACCCCCAGCTATTTTAGCCTTAATAATACAGCCACCGATTTCAGCCATAATAATACTGTCATCAGAAATCAATCAGTCCCTCTTCCCAGAGCTCCACAAGGTCATCATAGCTTTCCCTGTCCTTCCCACTCTTCCCAAAACCAGCAGAGAACCCAACACGGAAACCAAAACTCGACCGTCGCAAGTCAAGTGAAAGAGAGAACCCCAAACTCAAAACAAACTCCATCATCCCCTTTCTAACACCCTCACATACCCTATTCTCTTCCCTACCACCCTTCCTTTCTTGTCTCCCTTCCCAACCACCACCCATAACTCTCTCAAAGAGAGAGTTATTATCTTGGCTAAAATCAGCTCTCTTCTCTTGAGTGAAAGATACTC
>JBDOLX010000069.1 GCA_039832905.1 Desulfurobacteriaceae bacterium
GACCTCAGCACTACTTTCAATTTCAAGTTATCCTAAAACCTTCTCCCGAAAATTCCCAAGAGCTTTACTTGGGTAGTCTTGAGGCACTTGGAATAAAACTCTCTGAACATGACATAAGGTTTGTTGAGGACGACTGGGAATCTCCGACTTTAGGTGCTTGGGGACTTGGTTGGGAAGTTTGGCTTGATGGAATGGAAATTACTCAGTTTACTTACTTCCAACAAGCAGGGGGAATTACTTTAGACCCTGTTTCTGTAGAAATTACTTACGGTTTAGAAAGAATTGCAATGTACATTCAAGGTGTTGATAACGTTTACGATATTGTATGGACAGAAAACGTTAAGTATGGAGACCTTTACAAAGAAAATGAGTACCAGTGGTCTTGCTATAACTTCGAAAAAGCGGATACAAAAATGCTATTTAAGCTTTTTGATATGTTTGAAGCAGAGTCCTTAAGGCTTGTGGAGGAAAATCTTGTCCTTCCAGCTTACGACTACTGCCTGAAGTGTTCTCATATTTTTAACCTTCTTGATGCGAGGGGAGCAATTTCTGCTCTTGAAAGGGCAAGTTTTATCGGAAGAGTTAGGAAACTTGCTGCAAAGTGCGCCAAAAAGTATTTAGAACTTGAAGAGGCCGAAAATGAAAACTAAGAACCTGTTAATTGAAATAGGTTGCGAAGAGCTTCCTGCTTCATTTATAAGACCTGCACTTGAATTTTTCAAAAATGAACTTTCAAAAGAACTTAAAAATAACGAACTTGTTCCGAGTGGAATAGAAACGTTCGGAACTCCAAGAAGGCTTATTTGGATAGTTTATGACATTCCAACTACTCAAAATGATAAAGAAGTTCTGATAGTTGGTCCATCGGTAAAAGCAGCGTTTGATGAAGATGGTAATCCAACAAAAGCTGCAATCGGCTTTGCAAAATCAAAAGGTGTTTCCGTTGAAGATTTGATAAAAGTTGAAAATCCACAAGGAAGAAAAGGTATATATGTTGCTGTCAAGAAGCTTATTAAGGGAAGAAATACAGTTGAAATTCTTTCTGAAATTGTTCCAAAGCTTATCACTTCCATTCCATTTAAAAAGAGTATGAGATGGGGAACGAAAAAAGTAAGATTTGGAAGACCTATTAGATGGATTACCTGTGTTTATGGTGAAGATGTTGTTCCTTTTGAAGTTGATGGTATAAAAAGTGGCAATGTTTCATATGGACATAGATTTTTATCTCCTGAGGCGTTTAAAGTTAAAAGTGTAAATGAATTTATCACTCAACTTGAAGAGCATTTTGTGATTGCCGATATAGAAAAAAGAAAATCAATAATTCTTGATGTTAGTGAAACTTTAGCAAAAAGCGTAGATGGAGAACTGTTAAGGGATGATGATCTTTTAGAGGAAGTTGTTAACCTTGTTGAGTATCCCCATCCAATCTTAGGAAGTTTTGACAAAGAGTTCTTAGATCTTCCAAAAGAGGTTCCTATTGTTGTAATGAAAGACCACCAAAAGTATTTCTCCGTTGTGGAAAAAGATGGAAAACTTAAAAATCATTTTATAGGCGTATCAAATATAAAACCTGTAGATGAGAATGTTGTAAGACAAGGTTATGAAAAGGTTTTAAGAGCAAGATTAAAAGATGCTCTCTTTTTCTTTAATGAAGACAGAAAAGTAAGACTTGAAGATAGAGTACCTAGTCTTTCTGGTGTGGTCTTTCATGAAAAGCTTGGAACTATGCTTGATAAAACAAAAAGACTTGAAAAACTTACTCCTTTCATTTCAGAAACCCTAGGATTTGATTGTCAAGATAAGTCCAGAAGATCTTCTTTTCTTTCAAAAGCAGATCTTTTAACCGAAATGGTGAATGAATTCCCTGAGCTTCAGGGAACAATGGGTAAATACTATGCCCTTTTAGAAGGTGAAGAAGAGGAAGTAGCAATAGCTTTAGAAGAACAATATTTTCCAAGGTTTTCAAAAGACAAGCTACCAGAAACAAAAGTTGGAATTTCTCTATCCTTAGCTGAAAAGATTGATAACTTAATAGGATTCTTTGGAGTAGGATTAAAGCCAACAGGTTCTCAAGACCCGTTTGCTCTAAGGAGAAACGCCATCGGACTTATTCAGATAATTTTGGAAAGGAAACTTCACTTGAACTTAAAACCTATCCTTGAAAAGGCGAAGGAAACTTATGAAAATCAAGGAGTAACCTTAGAAGAGGATGTGGTCTTAGATGTTCTCAGCTTTATCAAGGAAAGATTTAGAGTAATACTGCGTGAGAAAGGTTATAAAGTTGACACTATCGATGCTGTAATAGATACTTCAGATGACCTTTTAGATGTCTTGAATAGGGCTCGTGCTGTAGATAATCTAAGAGAGAAAGAAGAATTCGAAGAAGTTTTAATTACAATGAGAAGAGTTGTGAACATTATTCCAAAGGGATTTGAAGCTAAACCGTTTAGCCCTTCTGGAAAGTATGAAGTTGAACTTTTTGAAAAATTTATTTCAATCAAAGAAAGACTTAAATCTTTTGTATCTTCAGGTAGCTACAAAGAAGCACTTCTTCTTGTTAAGGAACTAAAGCCTTATGTTGACGCTTTCTTTGATAACGTTATGGTAATGGACAAAGATGAAGAGGTAAGAAATAGAAGGTTAAGTCTTTTAAAAGCTATTGGAGATGAACTAAAGAAACTTTTAGACTTTTCAAAAATAGCTTCTTAAGGGGGCAGGAACAATGTCCAAGAAGATGGTTTATTACTTTGGTGGTGGTAAAGCTGAAGGTAGAGCTGATATGAAGCTCTTACTTGGTGGTAAGGGTGCTAACCTTGCCGAGATGACAAACTTAGGTCTTCCAGTTCCTCCTGGAATAACAATCACAACAGAAGTTTGTAGAGAGTATTACGCATTAGGTAAGCAGTTTCCAGAAGGGATGTGGGAACAAGTTTTAGAAGGTCTTAAAAAGATAGAAAATGAAATGGGTAAAAAGTTTGGAGACAAAGAAAATCCTCTCCTTGTTTCCGTTAGATCTGGAGCACCCGTTTCAATGCCTGGAATGATGGATACAATCCTAAACCTTGGACTTAACGACGAGACAGTTCAAGGGCTTGCTAAGTCTACCGGAAATGAAAGGTTTGCTTGGGACTCTTACAGACGTTTCATTCAGATGTTCGGAAACGTTGTTATGGGAATTCCTCACGATGAGTTTGAACACATCTTGGAAGCCAAGAAAAAAGAGGTGGGAGCAAAAGCTGACGTAGACCTAACTAGTGAAGATCTAAAAGATATTGTTAATAAATATAAGAAACTTGTGAAGGAAAAAACAGGTAAGGAATTCCCTCAAGATCCTTACGAACAGCTCAAAATGGCTATTAGATCTGTTTTTGACTCTTGGAACAACCCAAGGGCTATCAAATACCGTGAAATTAACAACATTCCAGAAGATTACGGAACAGCCGTAAACATCGTCGCTATGGTCTTTGGAAATATGGGAGAAACTTCTGGAACGGGAGTTGCCTTTACAAGAAACCCATCTACAGGTGAAAACGAGTTTTACGGTGAATATCTAAAGAACGCTCAAGGTGAAGACGTTGTTGCAGGAATTAGAACTCCACAACCTTTAACAAAAGCTCAAAAGACTTCCTCTGAACAGGTATCCCTTGAAGAAGAATTCCCAGAGGTTTACAAGGAACTTCAAAAGATTAGAGAGATTCTTGAGGAACACTATAAGGATATGCAGGACATAGAGTTTACCATAGAGAACGGTAGACTCTGGATGCTCCAAACAAGAACAGGAAAGAGAACTGCAAGAGCTGCTGTAAAGATTGCTGTTGATATGGTTAAAGAGGGTCTCATTACCAAGGAAGAAGCAATCTTAAGGGTTGATCCTTCTTTAATTAACCAGCTTCTCCATCCAATGATTGATGAAGAGGATAGAAAGAAAGCCCTTTCCGAAGGAAGACTCATTACAAAAGGACTTCCTGCGGCACCAGGTGCTGTTTGTGGTAAAGTTGTTTTCTCTGCCGATGAGGCGGTAGAGCTTGCAGAGAAGGGAGAAAAAGTAATCCTTGTAAGACACGAAACCTCTCCGGAAGACATTCACGGAATGCACGCGGCAGAAGGTATTCTTACCTCCCGTGGTGGTATGACTTCCCACGCTGCAGTTGTTGCAAGAGGAATGGGTAAAACTTGTATCGTTGGTGCAGAAGAAATAGAAGTTGATTACGATAACCAGGAGTTTAGAGTAAAGGATGTTGTAGTTAAGAAAGGGGACATCATCACAATTGATGGTTCTACAGGTGAAGTATTTAAAGGAGAAATAAAGACAATACCTGCCCAAATTTCCGGTGAGTTTGAAGAACTTATGAAGTGGGCAGATGAGATAAGAGATCTTCAAGTAAGAGTTAATGCCGATACACCAGAAGATGCAAAACAGGGAAGGGATTTTGGTGCTGAAGGTATAGGTCTTTGTAGGACAGAACACATGTTCTTTAAAGAAGAGAGAATTCCTGTTGTTCGTGAGATGATTCTTGCAAAAACAAAAGAGGAAAGGAAGAGAGCTCTTGAAAAGCTCTTACCAATGCAAAAAGAAGACTTCATTGCAATCTTTGAAGTAATGAACGGTCTTCCTGTCAACATAAGACTTCTAGACCCACCACTTCATGAGTTCTTGCCAAGGACGGAAGAGGAGTTTGAAAGAACTGCCAAAGAAATGGGACTTCCTGTTGAAGAGATCAAAAAGCGTGCGGAAGAGCTTCATGAAGTTAACCCAATGCTGGGCTTGCGTGGTTCAAGACTTGGAATTGCATACCCAGAAATTTACGAAATGCAAGCAAGAGCTATTTTAGAGGCTGCTTGCCACTGTAAGAAGAAAGGAATTGAGGTTCTTCCAGAAATTATGCTTCCGTTAATTGCAGACGATAGAGAACTTGCAGAACTTAAAAAACTTATCGATAGAGTAGCTAAGGAAGTCTTTGAGAAAGAAGGTATAGAAGTTCTATATCAGGTTGGAACTATGATAGAAGTTCCAAGGGCAGCACTTATTGCTGACCAACTTGCAGAGTATGCTGAATACTTCTCCTTTGGAACAAACGACTTAACTCAGATGACATTCGGACTTTCGAGGGACGACTCCGGAAAGTTCATTGGAAAGTATGTAGAACTTGGAATACTTAAAGGTGATCCATTTATGCATATAGATGAAAATGGAGTTGGACAGCTTATCAAACTTGCGATAGAAAGGGGAAGCAAAGTAAGACCAAACATCAAAACAGGAATTTGTGGTGAACACGGTGGAGATCCAAGGTCTATCAACTTCTTCCAAAAGATTGGAGTTAAGTACATAAGCCCATCTCCGTTTAGAGTCCCAATAGCAAGGCTTGCAGCTGCTCAAGCCAAAATTAGACAAAAGAGGGGAGAGATATAAGAAGCCAAAGGGGGCTCCTGCCCCCTTTTTTTACTTGAAAGATTTTAGGGGGTAAGGATGAGATTTCTTTTAACTATTTTTACAATTTCTTTTCTATTTTCCTGTTCAACAACTCCAGGAAACGTTGCTTTTAAAGAGGAAGAGAGCTTAATAAAGTCAATTCTTAAGCCCTTAGCTGTGAAAGGGGTGGAAATAAAAGAAGTAAAAGCTACTGATGGGTCTCCATTTAAAGACTTTACACAGTTTGAAGTGGTTCTTGTCGATAAAAGGAGAAATCAGTTAGTTAAAAAATATATCTGGGTTTCTAAGGATGGAAATTACTTAATTCTTGATGCTTTTAAGATTAGAAAAGAAGCTGACAGAGTTTCCCTTGTTCCTGTGAAACCGAAGGATAGCGAGGTTCCTTTAAAGCAAGATCTATCGTGGGTCGAAAAGATAGATGAAAAACTGACCAAGATGAATATTCCCCATGTGATAGGTAATGGAGAAAATATCGTTTATATCGTTTGGGATGTTTACTGTCCTTTCTGCTATAAACACTTTGGAGAAATTGTAAAAAAGGCAAAAGAACTTAACCTTCAAGTTCATTTAATTCCTCTTGCTGTTCACGGAAAGAGTTCTTTAGAAGGTTTCGTTTACTTTACAAAGCTTGCAAGAGAGAAAGGTATGGAAAAAACTTTCCAGTATCTACTTAAGAAAGGAGAAGGTGATTTCTTAAAGTATGCTAAAACATTCGAAGAGGAAACCAAGAAAAACCTAAATTCTGTACCTGCGGAAGAAAGAGAAAGTTTAATGGAGTTCTATAAAGATTTAAGAAACTCTTTAATTTCTCACAATATTACAGCTACTCCTACTGTTATTTTCATTCCAAAGGGTGAAACTCAAGGATACGTTTATGTTGGATTTAAGCCTTTAGAAGAGGTTATAAAGAAAAAATAATGGAAGAAGGTATAAGAGTAGAAAATCTTACTATAGGTTACAAGAAGCCCCTCCTTTCGGGGCTTTCTTTTCACATGGTGGAAAGTGAATTTTGGGTAGTTGTCGGTCCTAACGGTGTTGGGAAAAGTACACTTTTAAAAACAATCCTTGGGATAATTCCGCCACTGTCAGGAAAAATCTTTATTCACGGTGTAGATTGTACAGAGGGTTGTAAAGAAAAGAAGTTTTTAGGTTATGTTCCACAGATGGAAGACTACTCCCATCACTTTCCAGCTACAGCTCTTGACGTTGTTCTGTCAGGTTTTTTCCCTCGTCTTTCAAGGTTTCAGAGAATAACAGACAAAGAAAGAGAAAAAGCCCTTTATTGGATGAAACTTCTTGAAATAGAAAGTATTGCTGATAGGCAATTTAACCTTCTATCTGGTGGTCAGCAGAGAAAAGTTTTAATTGCAAGAGCCCTTGTTAGCGATCCCCATTACATCTTTCTAGACGAACCTACAACAGGAGTTGATCTGAAAAGCACGAAAAGGATTTTAAGGATAATAGATGATCTACATAAGAAAAAAAACTTTGGAATTTTGATGGTTACCCACGATTTAAACTTTGTCTGGAATTACATTGACAAAGTAATTTTAATTGGACATAACAAATACTTTATTGGTAAGAAGGAAGAAATTCTAAATGGAAAACTTTTATCAGAAATATATGAAGTTGATGTAAAGTTAGCAGAAACTCCTTATGGTCCTGTCTTTTTAGTTGGAGACAAGCACTTGTAATTAAGTAATCAGCTGGCTTTCCTACAAAAGTTAGATATGTATTCTCTTAGAACAATTAACACTATTTCATGGAGTTTTTTTATACCTTCAAAAGATGTTATTTCTAAAACCAATTTGTTAGCTTTTTTTCTAATGTTTATTCCAGAAGTGTTATTCATAAAAACTTTATATTTTTTCGACAGAACGATTTTCTTTAAAACATCTTTGTAAATGATTAGATTAAACATACTCTTTACAGTTTTGTAGGTTAGAATTTCAGAATAAATGGCGTTCCAATCAAGGATATTAATATATTCATCTGGTATCTCTATCGGTTTTTCAGTTGAAGATACTGATTCTACTTTTAAGCCGTGTGCTATTGAAATTCTAGACCTTAAGTCCAGTTTGACGTTATTTAATATGGTTTCATCTAGTTCTAACTTAATAGGATGCCTTACAAAATTAAATTTTTTTTCTGCTTTTACTTGGTATAGTTCTTTCTTCCAGTTTTCTTTTTTTAGGACTTTTTCATAATCTATCTCTTCTTTCTCTATTGTTTTCAAGAATGCATTTATATAATCGGCATTCAGCCCAAAGATGAATAAAGTTTGAAGTACCTTTAATTTATAATCCGGGTTTTCTTCTCTTTTTAGAGAATAGTTTTTTCCTTTTAATCTAACTCCTCTTCCAAATAGTTGAATGATCTGAGGTCCCTCTCCTTTACCCATATTGATTAATCCCATGTTTGAGACACGCCAAGAATTCCAGCCTTCAACAAACTTCTTTGAACCAATGAGAATATTTATGGGAGAGTGGTTATTATTTATTTCTGAAAACAAAGATTGACTGAAGTGATCATCTTTTATTTCAATTTCAGCTTCTTTAATTAATTTCTTTAGTGAGTTTGTGTCTCCTACGTTTATTACTCCAAAATATTTTTCTGCTGTGGAAGTTTTAAGACCTATTTCGCCGTCGCTATTTTTTATGTCATATAACTCAAGTTTTCCTTCTCCATCGAAAATTTTTTGATAGATACTTTCTACGATTTCATCTATAGGAAATTGTCTTAAGTATTTGAATTTGTCTTTAAAAATATCATTTCCCCCATTATCTATAAGTCCAGATTTCCCTTCTATTATTTTTTTAATGTTATCCTTTAAGTGATCTTTATCAGTGGTTATTTTATTTAAGAACGCAACTATTCTGATTACATCAGAATTTAGTCCTTTTCCAGTAACTTTACTCCCAACAAAGACCCATAAAGGTTTTTCTACGTTGTATTCTTTTAGTTCGTTTTCATATTTACTAAAAATTAATAATTGTTCGTAGAAGGATAATAATCCTGCCGTGAGTAATAAGTCCTCTTGTACTTCTGAATAAGCGTCTTCTTTCATGTTGTAAACGTAGAAATCCTTACCATAACCGTCAGCATAGAAATATTTGTAGGAGTAATCAAAGATTATGGCTTTGCTGTATTCCTCAAGTAAGTTCCTATTTTTTCCTATAACCTGTCCGAAAGTTGCTGAATATTCAAATAGAAAACCTTCTTCACCTATTTTATCTCTTAACTTTTTCCATTTTTGTTCTTCAGACTTTTGTCCTTTATGTCCTTCGTCTATGAAAACAAGGTTTTTTCCGTCAAAGTAGGAAATATCTACACTAATACCTTTTCCCTTTTTTTCTTCCGTTAATTTATAAATGTCAATAATTAAGACTTCTCCTTCTTTTGTTTTTAGATTATCTAGATTTCCATTGTAAAGTTTACAAGGTATTCCGCTTAATTTAAATTCTCTGTAATGTTGTTTTGATAGTCCTTCATTGGGAGTAATTAGAATAATATTATCCCAGTTATTTCTTGAATATTTTAAACTTTGCCAGTAGTTTATATGCATTATGAGAGTTTTTCCGCTTCCAGTTGCCATCCAAAAGGCAAGTTTTTTAAGGTCTTCTTCAGTGAAGAGACTTATTTTTGACCTGCTTTCTTTATTAAATTTTTCCAGAAATTCATTAAGTTCATTCAAGAATTTTTCTTTCTCGTTGTAGTATTTATCTAAAAAGATTTCTGTGAACAGAACTGCCAAGTATTGGAAGTATTTAAGATTGAATTCTGGTTGTTTTCTGTTTTGCCTTAGCCTTTTAACATACTCTTCTATTGCTTCATCGTACTTTAAAAGTTCTGATTCCCATTCTGGCTTTAGGTTAACTAGAATATCAACAAAACAACTTCTACCTTGCGAGTTATAGTCTTCTTTAACGTCTTTCAATTTTTCTCTCAAATGGTTGAATTCGTTAAAGCCAAAAAGATTGAGAAAGTATTTATTCAAAACCAAGTATTTCTCAATTTTCATTTTATCTACCTATGTTGAATGGTTTAAACTTGCTTAAATTACTCTTAAAAATTAGGACAAATGGGTCTGCACTTCCAAGTTTTCTAATTGTCCTTTCCTTTTGTTAATATGTTTTTTGTTTCTTCTTATTGGTCTTTTCTTCAAAATATCTTTTGAAAATTTTTCAAGAATTTTATTTGTTCTTTCATCGAATTTGTCGGTGATAAATACTTTATCTACCAAATGAATAATATCCTTAGCGTGTAAATAGGAAAGACTGATTTTACCCTGTTCATTTTCGTATCCATACACATATATTACGTTTAACCCTAGAGACTTTTCAAGTCGATAATTTACCATTAAAGGAACCAATTCCAACGCTAAATTTTCGTATTGAGGCGATTTTGACTTTACTTCTATAAACACAGATTTATTATCTTTTACTGCAAGAATATCTGGTAAAGTTCTAAGAAATAAACATTCAAAAGAGTCACAGCTTTTTAACATTTCTGTCATTTCTTGATTGATGGAATCGTGGTATGTGAATTTGACAACCTTATAACCGTTGTCCTTCAGTTTGGAGATAACAATTTTCTCTATTTTGTCATGATAGACACTTATACTGTTCACTCTACCACACCCTTTCAAATATTAAAGATTTAAATAAAGGTTCTATAGGCTTAAAACCTTTAACTGTGGCATCTCCATTAATGTAAATTTCGTCAGGACTAAAGTCGCCTATTTGCTTCTCTATTATTTCTCTGTCACTTTCAAAATCGATGTTTTTTATGTTTCTCCAAACAATTACAATTCTTTTTCCTTCTTTTTCCCCAAAGACAAATATATACTTTCTTTCGTTATCTTTGAGAACTTTATAGCCTTTAATATGTAAACCCAGAAGGTAGTTAAAGGTTTCCACAATATCTACATTGACAACTTTCTCTTGATAATTCTCTATGATTTTCATCTTGTAGTTAAAAGGATTTCCTAGTTCATCAATGTTGAGGAACGTCTTACTATTCTTAGTTTCCCATTCAAGCATGTATTTGACAAAGTAATCTGAAAGTTCATAGAGTGTTTCTTGAGATTTTTCAAACTCAACGTTTTCTAAAGCATCTTCATACTGTTCTAAGGTATGATATTTGAAAAAGCCTCCTGCTGTTTTCTCGTTGTATTTTTCTTTAACGTCTTTTTCCTTGCTTATTCCTGATTTATCGTAAAACAGAACTTTTTTCGTTCTTGGCAAAATTACTGTCCAGAAATGCTCTCCCATCTCAATGCCAATCCATTTTCTTTTTAGTTTGTGGGCTACTGCTGTTGTTGTTCCACTTCCTAAGAAAAAGTCCAGAACTAAGTCGTTTTCATTGGAAGTGGATTCTATGACACGCTTTAGAAGAATTTCTGAGTTTTCAGTTCTGAAAGTGGTAGTAGAAGAGTATCCAGGAATATCAAGCCAGTTATTGTCAAGTAAAGTTTCCTCTTTAGGAGGTACCCAATATTGAATTGAGTTACCGTGTCTTCTTACAAACTCCAATTTCCTGCCAGTTCTGTTCCAATATTCTTCTAAAGTTTCGCCTGTTTTTTTAGCTACTTCAAGGTATTTTTTATAATTTTCTACCGCCCGATAAGCCCTTTCTTTACTCCACATCCACTGTCCTTTGGTTAAGTTTATCCCTAAAATTTCATACCTCATAGTAGGTCTATCGTAAATTTTTTTAAAACTTGTCCAGTATCCTTGTCTTTTCTCAGATAGGGGGGTTATGAAATTTCCGTAAACTTTTTCTTGATTCTTTGAATACCAGTAAAGGTTATCGTACATTACTCCGATAGATTTTAAGTTATTAAACTGCTGAAACAGCCCTGCTTTTGGAGATCCTCTTCTGACTACTATCTCGTTTCTAAAATTTTCTTTTCCGAAAATTTCGTTTAAAAGCAACCTAACGTACATATTTCCGTTGTAATCACATCTAACAAAAATACTTCCTCTATCGTTTAACAACTCTCTTCCTAGCCTAATCCTATTTTCAAGCATCGTTATCCACGTAGCATCTTTATAACCGACTTTGTAAAGGTAATCTGCTTCTTTTTCTTTGTTAAACGGCGGATCGATATAAATTGTTTGTATTTTCTCAGAATATTTATTTAAGAGTAAATTCAAAGCTTGCCAATTTTCGCTTTTTATTAATATTCCATCTAAAATATTGTCTAAATCATTTTTCTCACTTAAAGCAGATAGTAATTTCCATTTGAAATCGTCATTAAAATATCTTGTATCAACTGGCAACTTCTTCCACTCTTTGTTTTCTGGTGTACTTTTCTCGATTAAATCTTTTTTGTCTTTAACTTCAATTTCAAACAGTTCTTTCCATTCGTTAACCTGTTTTTTGTTACTCAAGATCTCGTCTAAAATACTCTCTAAAAACTTTTCTCCTGCGTATTCTTTAATTTTGTCTAAAGTAATTACATAGTTGGTTTCTATAACAAACTTTTTCTTTTCCCAAATCTTTTTTTGGAAATTTTCAATCTGTGCTAAAAACTCAACTATTTTTAGGGCAATATTTCTAAATACTCTAACACCGGTAAGGTAAAGTTTTAGCTTATCAAAATAATCATTTTGTTCTAAAACTTGTAAATCATCTAGCTGTAAGAATTCGTTTTTAATGTAAAAGTCTAACTCCCTCTCTAAGAATTCCTTTAAATTTTTGTGAATAAAGTAATCTGTAGTGTTTCTTCTTGTATATCTGTAAAGGTGTTTTTCAATTAATGTTTTTTCTCCTTTTTCGGACTTTTCAAAAATTAAAGTTGCTAAACTATTTTGTGGGATTTTATCTTCTAAAGTCTTTATTGTTTCCTTATTAATTTTTTCCTGAACTTTTTGATTTCCGTACTTTTTTTTCTCTTCTTCTGTTAAAGATCTATACTCAAAGTAAACGTTTAATTCTTTCTTTTCATCATAAAAGTCAAAAATCTTTTCATTTAAAACAAAAAACTTCTTTTCTTGTGCTTTAACGTTTCCCTTTTCTTCCTCTGCTTCTACAACTCTAAAGTTAACCGTTATATCTTTAACTTTGAAAGTGTATCTTCTGAAATATTCTGTAGTCTTTATGTAGTAACTATCTCTATTTACCCAATAGAGGAAGATTTCTTCTCCGTTATAAGGAACGCAGTATTTTTCTTTTTTTCCATATCTTCTTTTACTTATAAAGTCTCCGTTTTCATAATAGCGGGAAAAGAAGCTGATTAAATGATCATAAATGGTTTTTTCTAAGTTCTCAACTTCATTTTCGTTTAATATTGCTAGCTGTTTTTTTATACTGTCTATTAACTCTTCTTCAATGAACCTTTCAATTTCTTTCCGCTTATAGTTCATTATTCTATATATTCCAAAGTTCAAATCTTCACTTTCAAACCGAAAAATTTCCTTTAATTTTTTCTTAAGTTCCTTTATTAAATCATTGGTTGAATATGTCATGTTATTTTTCTCCTTATGGTAATTTTTTCTGGTATCTTATAATTTAAGACAGATTAAGCGCTAATCCTTTTCTTTTCAAAGACACAGACAGCGCACGCCGTAAGGCGTTTGGTTATGCGATTGCTTAGAAATAGTTCACGAAAAATGGAAGGAAAATCTCCCTATATATAATACATTGAAACTGAAGAGGTATAGAGATAAAATTTCCAAACATAAAATCTTTTAAAAGGAGTAGTAAGATGGGAATGACAATTACTCAAAAGATTTTAGCAGAACACGCTGGAAAAAAAGAGGTTTATCCTGGTGAACTTATAATGTGTAAGGTTGATATTGCTCTTGCAAACGATGTTACTGCTCCTATTGCAATAAAGCAAGTTAAAGCTCTTGGAGCTAAGAAAGTTTGGGATAAAGAGAGAATAGCTCTTGTTCCAGATCATTTTGTTCCTGCCAAAGATATAAAGGCTGCTGAACAAGTTAAGATGATGAGAGATTTTGCAAAAGAATTTGAAATTAAACACTTTTGGTCTGAAGGTAGAGTGGGAATTGAACACGCTCTTTTACCAGAACAGGGTGTCGTTGTTCCAGGAGACGTTGTAATCGGAGCAGATTCCCATACATGTACTTATGGTGCTCTTGGAGCTTTTGCAACAGGTGTTGGTTCTACCGATATGGCTTACGCTTGGCTTACGGGAGAAGTTTGGTTTAAAGTTCCAGAACAAATGAAGTTTATTTACTATGGAAAGCGTCAAAAGTGGGTAAGTGGTAAGGATTTAATTCTTTATGTAATAGGAATGATTGGTGTTGACGGGGCACTTTACAAGACTATGGAGCATACGGGCGAAGCTATTAGAGAGCTTCCAATGGATGATAGATTTACAATCTGTAATATGGCTATTGAAGCTGGAGCTAAGAATGGAATTATTGAACCGGACGAAATAACGCTTGAATACGTTAAAGGAAGAGCAAAGAGACCTTATAAGTTCTACAAGTCTGATCCAGATGCTGAATATTCTGAAGTTTACGAAATAGATGTTTCAAAGATAGAACCACAAGTAGCGTTCCCATACCTTCCATCAAATACGAGACCTGTTACAGAAGCAACTCACGTTACAATTGATCAAGTTGTTATTGGTTCTTGTACAAACGGAAGAATTAGCGATTTGAGAGTGGCAGCTCAAATCTTAAAAGGAAAGAAGGTAAATCCGAACGTGAGATGTATAATCATTCCAGCTACCCAAGATATTTACAGACAAGCTATGAAAGAAGGTCTTATAGATATCTTCATAGAAGCTGAGTGTGTTGTATCTACCCCAACTTGTGGTCCATGTCTTGGTGGACATATGGGAATTCTTGCCAAAGGCGAAAGGGCGATTGCAACAACTAATAGGAACTTTGTTGGAAGAATGGGACATCCTGAAAGTGAAGTTTACCTTGCATCTCCTGCAGTAGCTGCTGCTTCTGCTGTTCTTGGAAGAATTGCACATCCTGATGAAGTTGTTGGTTCTGAAAACTAAGAGAACAATTTAGCACTGGGCTTTTGCGTCCCAGTGCTTTCTTTTATTTAAGCATTAATGGGGAGAATAGCTTTGGATCTTTTTGAGATAAGAAACTGGTTTGCTCACAATCTTGTAGACTATTTAAGGGAAAAGGAAGAGGAAAGTTTAAGAAAGCTTAACGTTCTAATAGAGATTGTAGACGGAAAGAGCCCTGAAGTTGTTGAATACCTCAGAGAGGAGCTCCTTTCTGAATTTCCTTTATTAAAACTTGAAAACGGATTTCTGACTTTAAATGAAGAACTCTTAGATCCTTTTACAAAGGAGTACTTGGAAGAGAAAAGCGAAAAATATAAAGACTTCTTGAAAACTCTTGGAGATTTTGAACCTGTCCATGATGATATAGAAAAAAATATCCATATGGCGAGAAAACTCTTTAAATCAGGACTTTATTTTGAGGTTCATGAACTTCTTGAAGAGCTCTGGTTCAATGAATTTGGAAAGTACAGAGAGTTTATACAAGCCCTTATTCAGATAGCTGTTGCTTACTATCATCTTCAAAACTTTAACGTAAAGGGATATGAGCTTTTGATTCAGAACGCGATAGAGCTTTTAAAAGGTTATGAAGGAGTTCTTTTTAGTGTAGATGTTGATAAACTAAAAAAAGACCTTGCTAATGCTACACAGGACGAGCTTGTAGAGTTTTAAGAAGAAATGGATTTAAGACAGCTTGAAGTTTTCGTGAAAGTTTTTGAGTTGAAGAGTTTTTCAAAGGCAGCAGAGAAATTAAACATTTCTCAACCAACGGTTAGTGCTCATATACAAAATCTTGAAGATGAACTTTCTTTAAAACTTTTTGACAGGATAGGAAGAAAAGTAGTTCCAACTTTTGAGGCCAAAATTTTATATAAACATGCAGTAGAGCTAATAAAGAAAAGAGACGAAGCATTATCAGAACTGTTATCCGTGAATAAGAGGTCTAAAGGATTTTTAAAGATTGCTGCAAGCAATATTCCAGGAGATTTTCTAATCCCTCACACACTACCAAAGCTAAAACATCTTCTACCTGAAGTTATTGTTCGTGTTGATATTTTTGACTCAAAAAAAGTTATAAAGCTTTTGAAGGAAGTAATTCCTGATTATGATTTGGGAGTTGTAGGATCAAAACTTGAGGATCAAAAACTTGAATATAAAAAAATACTGGATGATGAAATAGTGTTAATAGCTCCTCCTTACTATAAAAAGGACTCTTTAGAGCTCAAAGAACTTTCTGAAATTCCTCTTCTTCTAAGGGAAGAAGATTCGGGTACGAGATTAACCGTAGAAAAAGCGTTGGAAGAGAATGGTTTAAATCCACTATCCTTGAATATTATTGCAATTTTAGGAAGTAATACAGCTATTAAGGAGTCTGTAAAAAAGGGAGTGGGATTTGGACTTGTGTCAAAGTACTCTGTTTTAAAAGAGCTTGAGTGTAAAAAATTAAAAGTTTTGAAAGTTAATGGACTTTCAATAAAAAGAAGCTTTTACGCTGTAAAAAGAAAGGATATTACCCTTACTCCACCTGCAAGGTTTCTATGGGAAAACTTGGAAAAAATATTTAACTTTCCAAGTACTTAAGTTTGTTTAGAGCGTCTTTGTATATAGGTTGGTCAATAAACTTACCTTTGTAAGTAATTCCTCCTTTTCCTTCTTTTAGAGCTTCTTCGTAGAGTTTTACTATTTCTTTTGCTTCTTCTATTTCTCTTTTAGATGGGGAAAAGACCCTATTGGCAATCTCCACCTGTCTTACGGAAATGCACATTTTACCGGCAAATCCAAGTTCTTTTTCAAAAGTTGCCTCTTTTTCAAATCCTTCTAAATCTTCATAATCCTGGTAGGCAGGGGCTATTGGTGAAACTCCAAAAGTTCTTGAAACTACTACAAATTTTTCCTTTATGTATCTTGCGATGCCACTTTCTCTTTTTAAAAGTTCCTGAGGAAGATTTAAATCTGCGAACATATCAAGAATTCCAAGGTAAACAGCGTTAATCCGAGAGGAGCTTTCTAAAATCTCCTTTAGGTTTTCTAAAGCTTTTCCTGTTTCTATGGAAAGCTGAATCTTTATTGTTCCATTTCTTAAACCTCTTGAAAGCTCAAAGGACTCTATAAGTTTTGAAAGTGCTACCACATCTTCTTTTGTTTCTACTTTGCTAAGCCTTATAGCGTGAGGAATTACTGGTAGAAGTTCTACTATATCTTCAAAGAAAAACTCTGAATTCCAAGGATTTATTCTTATAACTATTTCCTTTGAACCGTCAAATGGGGAGTTTATTAAAAACTTTCTTAAAAAAGTTCTTGCAAAGCGTTTGTTTTTATCAGCAACTCCATCTTCAACGTTGAAAATTATAACGTCTGCATCCCTTTTAAATATTTTTGCAAGGTGCTTTACTCTATCTCCAGAAACTATTAGTGCAGATCTTCTAAATGGTTTTTCAAAAGGTTTCCTCTCTTTTAGCTCTTCTGGGTAGTTTTTTAGGTCTTGAATATTCTTTTCACCTGCCAAGACTTTTTCCCCAAGTTCAAAAAGCACTTCCAACTTTTCCTCCGCGGAAGTTGAGATACGGGGCAAAAGCCCCGAAAAATTTTACTTGAAAGTTATGTCAACACCGGCAAAAATAGATCTTCCCATTGTGTTATATCCATAAGCGAGTTCGTACTTTTCGTCTGTAAGGTTAACACCTTTAAGGTAAAGTTTTGTTTTATCGTTAAGCTTATATGAAGCGTAGCAGTTAAGGGTGGTGAATGGAGATAGGGTGTTTTCTCCATCTTTCCTTTCGCTGTAATGTTCTATCCAAGTAGACATTTTTAGCTTTTTAGTTTTGAAGTTGAGTCCTACAATATAGCTATTTTCGGGAACTCTATCTCTTATGTTTTCAGAAGCATTTATATAGGTATATTTACCATACAAACTTAAATGTTTGGAAACGATAGTTCTCGCTTTTACTTCTATTCCTTTGGTTTCTCCACTCCCAATATTCTCGTAAGTATAATAATCAGTTTTATTAACACTTTGGATTTTATTCCATATGTAATTTCTAAAGTAATTTAACTCAAATAAAGACCGAATTTTTTTCAATTTTTGTACCACTCCTACTGTCCATCCCCTTGACTTCTCTGGAGATAGATCAGGGTTTCCTTTGGTAGGAGGATAATAAATTCCATTCCAAGAAAAACCTGGATAGTATCCATAAAGTTGGTCAATGGTAGGTGCTTTAAAACCAGTACCATACTGAAGTTTAAATGTGGTTTCTGTTTTATCTATGGAGTAAGCTCCTGATAACTTGTAAGTACCATAGTAACCAAACAGAGAATGATTGTCTATTCTACCAACTCCTGTAATATATAATTTTGAAATTTCAGTATGTCCTTCAACAAATGCTGAACGAAGAGAAACCTCCTTATCTCCTACAGCACTTGTTTCTGCTCTTTCTTGTCTGTAATTGATTCCAGCTTTTAAGAAGCTTTTCTCGTTAAAATAGTATGTAGGAGATAAAGATAAATAGTTAGTGTATCCTATATAGTTTCCGTAAGAGTATTCCCGTTTTTCTCTATTGGTTGATGTTTTTAGGTTCCATATTAGATTCTCACTTTGGAGATAGGAAACACGGGTGGCTGCAAATAACCTCTTGTAGTCCATTTCTCCATTATCATATTCATTATGTCCGTATTTTGCCTGAACATCAGTTATTATCTTTAAATTTTCTGTAGGATAAAATCCGAAAGAAATTCCTCCCGTTGTATAACGGAAAGGATCGTCGTCAGGAGAAGAAGTAGTGGCACTAAAACCAGAGATTTTAAAGTTTTCAAGATAAATAGATGAGAATCCTTTGTTAAAAATCTTATCTATTTTTAGTTTTTCTTTAAAAGTCTTGTAGCTTCCACCTTCTAGAGTAATAGAAGCCTTATCTTTTTTAGGTTCCTTTGTAATTATGTTTATTACTCCTGCGATGGCTTCTGAACCGTATAACGCACTTTGAGATCCTTTTAGGACTTCTATTCTTTCTACATTACTTAGATCTATCCATTCAAAGTTAGCTGTAGATCCTGGAGTTGAAGGATCATTTATTGGTATTCCATTTACAAGAACAAGGATATATTCGCTACTTAGTCCTTGTATCCAAACACTGGTTTGTTTTCCCCATCCACCTGATGATACTACATGAACCCCAGCTACATACTTTAAGACATCTGCAATACTTGTAAAACCATACTTTTCAATTTCCTCTTTTGTAATTACTTCAACATCGTCTCCAACGTGTTCAATAGGAACTTCAACCCTTGTTGCTGTAACTTGAACTTCTGGAATATCTTCAGCCATACCTTGTGAAACTAAAAGAAGGGAAAGAAGAACTAAACTTTTTCTCAAAACTTTACCTCCTTAAGGTTCTTTGATATCAGGCTTGATAAAAATTTCACGATTAAGTTTAATTATTTTAAGCTTAGCGTCAAATATGAAGTTTATGTTTTCTATGAATTTTTCCTTTTTTCCTTTAAAAATTATCCTGCCTTCTTTTAAAGCTAAAAATTCGTCAGCAACGTCAACTAAAAAGTTTAGATCGTGGGAAGTTAAAATGATAATTTTTCCTTTTGCTTTTAAATCTTCTATTATTCTTACTAAGAAAGGTAAAACCTCAACATCTAAGAAAGCTCCAGGTTCGTCAAAAAGATAGATTTCTGGATCAATAAGCAGTAATCTTGCTATAAAAACTTTTACCCTTTCGCCTCCACTTAAAGTTTGTAAACTTCTATCTCTAAGATGAGGGATTTGAAGCTTTTCTAAGATTCTCTCTATCTTTTCAATATCACTTTTTGAATGATGTGCAAAAATTCCCTTTAAAGGAACTATTGAAGAAATGAGAAATTCAAGAACTGTATAGGAAGTTTCCATTTCAGTTACTTGGGGAAGATAGTTTATTTTCTTTACTCTTTCTCTCAAAAGTACTCTTTTTAGATCGATACCGTTAAAGAGGATAAAACCGGAACAGTTTAAAAATCCTCCAATACATCTAAGAAGTGTTGTTTTTCCTGAACCGTTTTTTCCGGCAAGACCTAAAATCGTTCCCTTTCTAACAGTAAAGGATATGTTTTTTAGAATATTTTTGTAGGAAAGGTTCCTAACTTCTAACAAGCGAATACCTCCAAACTATAAAAAGAAAGGCTGGTACCCCGATTAAAGAGGTTATTACACCTACCGGAAGGACTACGGGAGAAAGGATTGTTTTTGCCATTCCTTGAGAAAAAACAAGAACGCTTCCTCCTAAGATGAAGGAAAAAGGTAAAAGTTCTCTTAAGATTCTGAAGCCCAAGAGCCTTACAGCGTGGGGAACAACTATCCCAACGAAACCTATTATTCCCGTTTTTGCAATAAATACAGAAACAAAAGAAGAAACAAGGATGATATAGATTACTTTTTCAAAAGTTGATATTCCGCTAAAGTAGGAGAGCTCTTCACCAAGACTTAAAGAATCAATCCGAGGAGAAATTGCCAAGAAAATAGTTAACATAAGAATTGCTAAATTTAGGTAAACTAAGGAGGTGGTAAGTTCTACTGATGGAATATATCCAAGAGAAAAGAACAAAGCATCTTGGATGGAATAAAACGGAATGATTGCAAAAAAGAAAAGAATAAGGGCTGAGAAAAATGCGTTAAGACCTATTCCAAAGAGTATTATTCTTAAATTTTCCCGTAAGAAAATTGAAGCTAGAAAAATTAAAAACACACTGATAATTCCTCCGAGCAGAGCTCCCACTTCTACATTCCACCCTTTCCATGCGGAAAGTGTAGCTCCAAATGCACTTCCTGCAGAAACTCCAAGGATATAAGGGTCTGCAAGAGGATTTCTGAAAATTCCTTGAAAAATACCTCCACTAATGCTCAAAATCCCTCCAACAGCAAAAGCCAAAATAAGTTCAGGGAGTCTCAACTGGAAAACAATCGTTTTATTTACTTCGGGTAGCCCCACGAAAAGAGAGAAGAGAAAACTAAAAGCTGTGACAAGAGTAATAAGAAATGCTTTTAATAGCTTTTGCAAACTTTTTCCTCTATCTCTTTAAGTCCTTTTAAAATCCTTGGACTAGGATGTAAAAGATTGTCCTGTGAAACTTTAACGGTGGTTATTTTAAATTTTTTCAAAAAGCTTTCTACCTCTTTTAGTCTTTCTCGTCTTGCGGGAAGTATTGCTATTTCAGGTTTAGCTGATAAGAGTCTTTCATTTGATATTGGTTTAAATGAAACGTTAAATAAAACCTTAGCTCCACTAAGAGAGAGAATCTCTCCAATGAAACTTTTATTTCCTGCTATAAAAAGAGGTCTATAAGAAATTATGATAACAACCTTTTTTTTATTTAAACAGCTTTTTAATTCTTTAGCAAGAATAAGTAAATTTTTTCTAAATTCTTCCTTCTTAATTTTCCCATTACCATGTAAGGTATTACCTATCTTTTCTATTGCATTCTCAATATCCTTTAATGATATAAGTCTAAAGACCATCGTTTTTATTCCTAAGGTTTGAAGCTTAGTTATGAAACTTTTTGGAGTTAGATTAGATGCAATTACAAGGTCTGGATGTAAAGAGTAAATCTTTTCTAAATTAGGATTTATTATTCCCCCAACTTTTTCGCTTTTATGTTTGGAAAATATAGTTGTTCCTATTAGTTTGTCTCCTGCTCCAACGTATTCAATAATATCGGTGATTGCCGGAGATAGGGAAACTATTCTTTCAAAAGAGTATCCTTGAAACGGGAAAACCAAAAAGAAGATAAGAATAAACAGTATTCTCAAGGTCGTTAACCTCTAATGGATTTTTTCTATAAATTGTAAAATAACATTTACTTTCTTTAAATTCAGAACGGTTTTGGAGAGAGAGAAATGTCAAAATTCCAGTTTGCAAGGATAGATAGACTTCCTCCTTACGTTTTTGCTGTTGTAAATGACCTAAAGACAAGTCTTCGCCGTGCAGGAGAAGATATCGTTGACCTTGGAATGGGAAATCCAGATTTACCTACTCCACAGCATATAGTTGATAAGCTTTGCGAAGCAGCACAAAATCCGAAAAACCATAGGTATTCTCAAACTAAAGGTCTTTATAAACTTAGAGAGGCTTTAGCTCTTTGGTATAAGAGAAAGTATAATGTTGAGCTTGATCCTGAAACAGAAGTAATAACTACAATCGGTTCTAAAGAAGGTCTAGCCCATCTTGCCCTTACTCTTATCAACCCAGGAGATGTAGCTATTGTTCCAAGTCCTGCCTATCCTATCCACCCTTATTCAATTATCATTGCCGGTGGAGATGTAAGGAGTGTTCCACTTTTAACCGATGGAGTTTTTGACGAAGAAGCTTTCCTTGAATCAATCATAAAAGCTTATAAGGAAAGCTGGCCAAGGCCAAAGCTTTTAATTCTCAACTTTCCCCACAATCCAACTACTGCTTGTGTCGATATTAAGTTCTTTGAAAAGATTGTTGACTTTGCAAAAGAAAACAACCTTATAGTGATTCAGGATATAGCTTATGCAGAAATCTCTTTTGATGATTACGTTCCTCCAAGTATCTTACAAGTTAAAGGTGCAAAAGATGTAGCTGTTGAGTTTTATTCTCTCTCAAAAACCTATTCCATGGCCGGTTGGAGAGTAGGTTTTGCTGCTGGAAATAAGGAAATTATCCATGCTCTTTACAGGATGAAGAGTTATCTTGATTACGGAATGTTCCAACCAATTCAGATAGCGGCCATTATTGCTTTAAAAGGGGATCAGTCCTGTGTCGAGGAATATAGAAGAATTTACGAAAGAAGAAGGGATGTTCTTGTTGAAGGACTAAACAGGATTGGCTGGAAGGTGGAAAAGCCAAAAGCTACAATGTTTGTTTGGGCTGAGATTCCAAAAGAATTCCAGTCAATGGGGTCTTTAGAATTTGCCAAGATGCTCCTCCTTGATGGTAAGGTGGCTGTATCTCCTGGTGTTGGATTTGGAGAATATGGAGACAAGTTTGTACGATTTGCCCTTGTTGAAAACGAACTAAGAATTAAACAAGCCATTAGAGGAATAAAGAGGGCTTTTGAAAAGTATGGTCTTAGGAAGATAAACGTTTAAAGAGGAAAGGATGGAGAGTCTAAAAGTTGGAATAATAGGTTGCGGTACTGTTGGAACTGGTGTTGTAAAGCTTTTAATAGAAAATGAAGAAGTAATTTCAAAAAGGATAGGTAAAAAGATTGAAATAGCTTTTGTAGCAGATAGAGATGTAGAAAAGATAAAAAAACTGGGAGTTCCTTCTGAAAAAATTGTTAGCGATGGATTTAAAGCTTTAGAAAGAGAGTGTGATGTTGTTGTTGAGTTAATTGGTGGAACGAAAGTTGCAAAAGAGATTGTTTTAAAGGCTTTAGATAAAGGTAAACATGTAGTAACTGCAAATAAAGCGCTTTTAGCAGACTTTGGAGATGAACTTTTTAAGAAGGCTAAGGAAAAGGGCGTTTCCTTAAAGTTTGAAGCGAGCGTTGGAGGTGGAATTCCGGTAATAAAAGCTTTAAGAGAAGGGCTTGTCGGAAACAGGATAAAAAGAATTTACGGAATAATAAATGGTACTGCCAACTACATTCTTTCAGAAATGACCTTAAAAGGAATAACTTTTGGCGAGGCCTTGAAAAAGGCACAAGAGCTTGGATATGCTGAGGCAGATCCTACTCTTGATGTGGAAGGATATGATGCAGCCCACAAAATAGCGATTTTAAGTACTTTATCTTTCTGTACTTTCGTAAAGACTGATCAAGTTTACGTTAAAGGAATTAGAGATATTACTCCCCTTGATATAGAACTTGCGAAAGAGTTTGGATTTGTTGTAAAGCTTCTTGCAATTTCGAAACTGGTTGATGGAGAGCTTGAAGTAAGAGTTCATCCTACAATGATTCCAGAAGACCATATCTTGGCGAGTGTTAATGGGGTCTTTAACGCTTGTTTAATAGAAGGAGATTTCGTTGGAGAAACCCTTTACTACGGTAAAGGAGCTGGACAAAAACCTACTGCAAGTGCTGTTGTTAGCGATATTGTGGATATTGCAATAAATAATGACTACTCTGTGCCAGAATGTCTTTTTAATGAAGAAGAGTCTATAAGTGTAAAAGCTCCTGATGATTTTATTTCAAGCTTTTACTTGCGTTTTACTGCTGTTGATAGACCTGGAGTATTGGCAAAGATCTCTAAAATTCTTGCAGATTACGGTATAAGTATAAAAATGGCACTTCAAAAGAACATTGAAATTGACGGTGGGGTTCCTGTTGTAATGACAACACATTTAGCTAAAAAGAGCGAGATTCAGAAAGCTATAACTGAGATAGATAACCTTGATGTTATACTAAAACCAACCTTTGTATGTATGATAGAGGAGTTCTAAAGATGATAATAGTGGCTCTTGACTTTGACTCTAAGGACAAGGCTTTAAATCTTGTTGATACTGTAAAGGGAAAAATAAACCACTTTAAGGTTGGTCTGGAACTCTTTTCAAGGTGTGGAACAGAAATTGTAAGAGAAATTTCTAGTAGAGGCTGTAAGGTTTTCCTTGACCTTAAGTATCACGATATACCAAACACTGTAAAGTCTGCAGCGAGGGTGGCAATCGAATCGAAAGTATGGATGTATAACATTCACGCTCTTGGCGGTTTTGAGTTTATGAAATCTGTTGCAGAGTTTAATAAGGAGTATGCAGAAAAGGTAGGAGCTCCTAAACCTCTTTTAATTGCAGTTACTATTCTCACAAGTATGGGAAACGAGGATTTAAAGAGTATAGGTATTGAAAATGAGGTAGAAACCCAAGTTCTAAAGCTTGCTGAGCTTGCTAAAAAAGCAGGTCTTAATGGAGTTGTATGTTCAGCAAGAGAAGTTAAGAAAATAAAAGAAAACCTTGGAAGCAACTTTTTAACTATCACTCCGGGAATTAGACCAGCTTGGGCATCAAAAGATGACCAAAAAAGGATAGTAACTCCAAAAGATGCTGTAAAACTTGGAACCGACTATATGGTTATTGGAAGGCCAATAACAAGAGCAGAAGATCCGAGAGAGGCAGCAGAGAGGATCCTTAAGGAAGTAAACTCATGATTTTTGTGAGAAATCAATTTCATCATTGACTATAAAGTATCTTTTTCCTCCTAACCTTCCTACTATTCCTTTCTGCGTTTTAAGGATAGAAGGTTCGTAGTGGATTGCAACAACTTCTCCAATAACTAAATCCATTGGAGTATCGCCAATTTCAATAATTTCTTTAAGTTTGCATTCGAGAGCAGCTGGAACTCCTTTTACCTTTGGGGGAGTAACTTCTATCGAAGGTTCAAGTTCTATCCCAAGCTTTTCAGCTTCGCTTATCTCACTCGGGAAGTCATTTCCTGTTTCAACCATTTTGTCTAAGAACTCTTCACTTACAACGTTTATTACAAATTCTTTTGTTTCTCTAATGTTTCTACTGGTATCCTTTAGAGAACCATCTTTCCTCTTTCCGATTGATACAACCACTAAAGGTGGTTTTGTAGTAATTGCATTGTAAAACGAGAAAGGTGCTAAATTTACAGTTCCATCTTTTGAAACTGTAGTTATCCATGCGATCGGTCTTGGAACAACTACGTTAAACATTAGCTTACTTATAAGTTTTTGATCTGTTTCTTTTATCTTGGCTAGTTTCATATACTCCTCCCTTAATTATTATATCATTTCTCTTTATTGCGATTGGAGATTCTTTTCGTGAGGGAAATTGCAAGATATTGTAAAATAACTTTGAAGGTATTTTATATAGTATCTGAGAAAAGTGATTCGGGTATTACGAGTAAATAACTAACCAATGTAAGCTGAAACTGAAGATGGTAGTTCCAATATAAGTAGTATTAGTAGTATCAACTGTAGGATCCTTTTTAGAACTTTTCACTTAAAGTTTTAGAAAAAGAATATGAAAAGAAGGAAAAAAAATATATTAATTGCTGGTGGAGCAGGATTTATAGGTTCACACTTATGTGAACGTCTAGTAATAGAGGGATACAATGTTTATTGTCTAGATAATTTAAGCTCAGGAACTTTTGAAAATATAAAGCATTTAGAAAAAGAAAAGAATTTTAGATTTTATGAGTATGATATAGTAAAAAGTGTCTTTGATCCTGGAGATATTATTGATGAAATTTATCATTTAGCTTCCCCAGCAAGTCCTAAAGATTATAGGGAAATACCTGTAGAAACTGCTTTGGCAAATTCTGTAGGAACACTGAACTTGCTGAAGTTAGCTGTAAAACATAAAGCAAAATTTTTGTTTGCATCTACCTCAGAGGTTTACGGAAATCCGTTAGAACATCCTCAAACAGAAGAATACGTAGGTATTATTAATCATTTATCTATTAGGGCAAGCTATGCAGAATCCAAAAGGTTTGGGGAAATGTTAGTTTATTTGTTTAGAAGGAAATATTTTCTTGATACTAAAATAGTAAGGATTTTTAATACCTACGGACCTAGAATGAGAATTAATGATGGCAGAGTGATTCCTACATTCATATGTCACGCTTTAGCTGATAAAAATATAGTTGTGTATGGTGATGGACAGCAAATATGTTCTTTTTGCTATGTTGACGATATTGTAAATGGCTTATTAAAAGTCATGGATTGTAATTATCATAAACCTATAAATTTAGGAAACCCTAATGAAGAAATAAGTATCTATTCCTTAGCTCTCAAGATAAAAGATATAACAAAATCAAAATCCAGAATTTTATTTATGTTTAGAATGAAGGATAGCATTGAAAGAAGAAAACCGGATATTTCTAAGGCAATAAAATTATTAAATATAGTTTAGATGAGGGGTTGAAGCTTACAGTACGATACTTTAAGGAAAGAATGAAGGAGAATGTTTAGATGTTGGAAAATAGTTTTTCGGAGAATTTTATAATAATTACTGTAATTCCTACTATAAATCGTCCTGATAAACTTAAGCGATCTGTAAATTCCGTTTTAATGCAGAAATACTTTCCTAATGAGATCTTAGTTGTATATGAAAAATATAAATCTAACTATCAGGAAGTAGAAAAAGTTGTTTTCGATTTTCAGAGATTTGGAAAGACGAAAGTTTCTCTTATTCCTAATGTAAAAACAAATAACTTGTCTGGGAATATCAATACTGCAATTTTGTATATAAAGAATAAATATAAGGGTTTAACTGATAGAATAACTGATAGAATATTTGTATCTATTTTGGATGATGATGACGAGTATTTACCTGATTATATCCAAACATGTGTGAATGAAATAAAGAAAAATACAAACATAGTTGCTGTATTCAGCCCTATAAAGTGGAAAACAAAAGATGGGAGTTGGGTTAATTACATAAAGAAAGAAAATTTAACTCCTAGGGAGTTTTTCATAGGAAATCCTGGGGTTCAAGGAAGTAATATGTTTATTAAATTTGGTATTCTGGAAAAAATAGGAGGTTTTGATGAGAAACTAATAAGTACTACTGATAGAGACTTAATGATACGCTTTTTGAGGTTTGTAGAAAGTTATAACAAAAAAAATAATGAACAAATGTATATAAAAGTTTTAGACAAATCTTTAGTTATTTATCACGCTGAAGAGGAACATGATAGACTTACCACAAATAAATTTAAAAAAGTGCTAGGATTGAATGCTTTTTATAGAAAATATAGAAGTGACTTTTCTCAAGAAGATTTTAAAAAGTCACTGGAAAGATCTCGAAAGCTTTTTGGATATGAATATATAAATAGAAAAGGAAAAATAGTAATAGGAATGCCTTTTAAAGATAATTTTAAGACTGTAGAAAAAGCTGTTAGGTCCGTTTTAAAGCAAAAGAGTTTAAGTAGAGAACTTATTTTATTAATAATAAATGAAGGTTCTTACAATGATTTAAAAAGGGAAATATCATCCTATTTAGATGATCCTAGACTGATAATACATAGCACTAATATAGGAAAAATAAGTGCTATTAGGAACTATATAATAGATTTTGCAATAGATGCTATTCCAGATGTTGAGTATATAGGAAGACTTGACGCTGATGATTGGTTAGTTGATGATTATGTTCTTTCTAGACTAGAAAAGATTATGGATAAATATAGTCCTGATGTAATCATAGCTGGAAATAAACTGGCTATAGATGGAAAAGTTATAGATAGGATTAATTACGCTGATAAACGACTACTAGATTTTAGCTTTTTAGAAAAAAAAAATTGCGTCAGATGAGTTTAGGTTTACCTGAAGGTGAACTTCCCTCTTGTAATACTTTTATCAAACCTTCTGTTGATATTAGATATCAAGATATGGAAAGTGCAGAAGACCATTGGTTTACTGTTGATTTATTGTTAAACCAAGATAAATATGAAATATATATAGCAGAAAACATATTATATGCAGTATATTCTTTGGATGGATATCTTACCTCTATAAATAAGAAGAAGAATTTATATTTAAAATTCAGAAAAAGGCTTTATAAGTACTTTCTTAATAAAGTTAGAAAAATTAAATGGGGGCTGTAAGTGGATAGGAGAATGGAAGCACTAAAAATACTAAAAAAATATAGAAATCAAGACTATTATTACTTAGGAGAAGGATTTTCAGGAGTTGTTTTTCATGATAATAGATCAGTATATAAAGTTCATATACCTCTCGCAAATAATTCATATGGTGAAAGTGATGGTTTATTATATTTAAGAGAAAAATTAGATGTTTTTAAAAATTCTAAATATTTCTATGAGGTAGACTTATTTAAAATAGATGATATTTATATCCTTAGATATTAGATATCCCTACGAACAGGGTGAAAAAGTAAGAGAAATTTCTGAAAGTGAATTTATTGGATTCTTAACAGAGTGTTGGGAGAAGAAAATTGTCTGTAAAAGTATAACAAAAGAGAAGAATTTTATAAGAGTTAATGGTGCCTTAAAGTTTATAGATTATGAAATATTACCTTATAGTGATAATCTTTTCTTAAATAGTGCAGCTAGAGCTTTTATGTATCTAAGGTATAAGAATTTGTCAGAAGAGAAATATAATAGAATAAAGAGAAGTATTATCAATAACTTCCATATAGAAGAAATGGAAGGATTCAATGAATTTTTAAATAAACTTTTCTTCAACATATCTTTCCATAGAAATAGAACTTTTCTAGAAAATAGAAAGCTGGAAAACTTAGAGAAGTTAAAGAACCTAGATGAGTCTATTTTCTGGAAGAAATTGGAAAAAGGAGAGTATATAACTGAGGTAATACCGGTCTTTCAAATTGACAATTACCACTTTAAAACTGAGTTTTTCATAAAAACAAAAAAATTAAATAACTTAAATAAAAGAGTATCCTTGTTGATCAAGACTTGCCCTCAAGAAAGTAAAACGATTTATCAACAAGTAAAACATATAGTTAAACAACTATCTTGTCCAGATCTGTTTTTAGAAAAGGTTATAGCAATAGATAAAAAAGAGAAAGATTTCTTAAGGGAATATACGAAAGATGGAAGTTTGGAGGAACTTTACAAAGAAATTCAAAAGTTGATAGATGAAGGAATAATTGATTATTATATAGAACTACCTGAAGAAGAAATAGAGGAAGTAAATTATAGATGGTTCGGTTTGAAGACTAAGGAGACTCACACTATTAACAATATACCTGTGACTCCTCAAGTTTATGCGTTCGAAAAAGTTAAAGGGGATTACATTCTTCAAATGGATAGCGATGTCTTAATTGGTAGAGAAGACTATAACCATTCATTTCTAGATGATATGATTCGTGCTTTGGAAGAGAATGAGAATGCAGTATCTGTTGGTTTTAATATTCCAAAAAGTAAAGATATTGTTTTTACGGAATATCATGCCCCTGAAGGTGGATACAAACCAGGAGTCAGATTTGCATTAATACACAAGAAAAGGCTTTTAAATGCAAGACCTTTACCTAATAAGCTTGTGAAAGGAAGACTAAAATGGGGTTGGTATCATTCTCTACATGAATATCAAAAGAAAAATGGTTTAGTTTCTTTAAGAGGCGGGAGTTCAAAATCATATTATATTCATCCCCAAAATTTTAGAAAGCAATGTAAAGATGTATGGTTTACAATTCTGGATAGGGTGGAAAAAAATATTATTCCAGATATTCAAAGAGAACACTTTGATCTAGAAGGTTCTTTCTACGACTGGACTATACATAAGAGAAATGAAGAGTTGATAATATTTACAATCTTAGAAGATGGCAAAAAACTAAGTAATTTTTTCAGATTTTTTTACAGTATCTTAAATTAATCCTTTAAGGATTATGGGGTTATTATAGTGAATAATGATCCTAACCATCTAATAGATAAGATTTTATGGGATTTTTTAAAAAACTTTCCTAATGTTACTTATATTCACAATAAGTTTAGATTAAAGACTACTCACAATGTATATAAAGCTTTACACTATTTTGTTAGTAATTCTGAAAGTTTTATTTTGTTGGCAAATCCTAATGATTATTTTTTAGGCGAGAATGTGTTATCTGAAATAATGGAAAGGTTAAGGATGTATAAAGCAGATCTGTTAATTGGAAAGCATGTAGTTACGAGAAATATAGAAAATTGTGGGTTGTTTAACGTAAACTTTTTACAAGCTAGGAATGTAGAGAGTAATCTTTATTCTTATGTGAAAGTATTTAAGAAATATTTGTTTGATAGTTTGAGTATGTATGACTTGAAAAAGGAAAAAGAAACGGGAATTATGTCTAATAACTTTCAAAGGCTAAGTGAAAAGTATGAGTGGTTTGATGATGATGATGAGTACACTGCCTTGTTTTCTTTAATAGTAGAGTTAAGCGAAAATCCTATAAGATTTGATTATATTAACTATGTTATTGACTCAAGAGATATCCATAAAGAAAAGATTCAATCTTCTATACATATAATTAAAAATAAGCAACCTAGGAATCATAAAAATATCGTAAGAGGTCGAAAGAACTTTATTCCAAATATAAACAAGATAGAAATAGATATAACTTATGACTGCAATTTAAAATGTTTGGGTTGCAATCGTTCATGTACTCAGGCTCCTTCCAAAGGTGATTATATGGAGATTGAACAGATAAAAAGGTTTATAAAGGAAAGTGTAGAACTAGGTCATAAATGGGAACTCATAAATATTTTGGGTGGGGAACCCACCTTGCATCCTCAATTTATAGAAATAGTTGAACTTATGTTAGAAGAATATATTTGGAAACACTCACCAGAAACTATACTACAAATAACTAGTAATGGATATACGGATCATACAAGAAAATTGTTAGACAAGGTTTCACAGTATAAAAATGTGGTCGTTGATAAACTTTCTTTTAAAAATGATAGAAATGTTATCTATTTTACATCATTTAACATAGCTCCGATAGATTTAAAAGAATTTAAAAATGCGGAATTTCATAAAGGATGTTGGGTAACTTCTTACTGTGGAATTGGATTAAATAAATATGGAGATTATGCTTACTCCATTGCAGGAGGAATAGACAGGGTTATAGGGTTTGATCTTGGAATAAAAGCTTTGAAAGATGTCCGATCAGAGAAACTCAAAAAACATTTGGACATATTTTGTAGGTATTGTGGTAATTTCGTTGAATATGACATAAATAGAGGAGATTTTATTCCTAGATGTGAAAGGGATCGTTTCAAAAATAAAATAACAAAATTTTGGATAAGGATTTACAAGAATTACAATAAAAGAAAACCTAAATTAACACATTACTAATACCTTAGTTTTATACTCTATGATATGATCTTGAAAGAGAAAAACAGCAACTAGAAAAAATAAGAAACTCTTAGAAAAGGTTATGAGAGGAAATAAGATAAGATATTGTCACCTTTCTTGAAAAGGGAAAAACGATCATTAAAAAAGGGGAAAAGGGAACGACAAGTTCCCTCCTATGAAAAATCTACTCTATTACAATTTCACTACTACCATCTCCTACCTTAATAACCAAGAAAGAACCAGCATCTAAGACCTTTTCTACTTTTCCAGGGCCATTGTAGAAGTCTTTTAACTTCATGTAAAGCTCAAAAGCATTTGGAACATCTTTTATATAGGCTATATAGCTCATCATGGAGTTTCCAGAAGCAAGTCTCTTTACTGGACGCTTTGAAAGTTTTCTGAGAGCCATATAAATAGCTTCATCTACCTTAGGAGCTATTCCTTCTGTAGTAAAGACCACAAGCTTAAATGGTTTCCCTTTCTTGGCTTCTTTTATCCATTCTTTCTTAATCTGAGAAGTAATTTTGTCTGCAACATCGTTGGCAGCTTCCTGTACAACAACTTCAGGTGAAGATACTTCTCTTTCTACAGAGTATCCAGTTGAAGCACCAACCAGCTTCCCTGTAGCAGTTTCGTAAGCTTTTACATTAACAATAGCTTTGTAGAATGGATGTCCATACTTATATCTTTGATTAACTTTAACACTTACATCAACGTAAATATCACTTCCAAACTGAAGTGCCATAGCGTACATTGGATCCGCTTTTCCTTCTAAAGTAGCAATCTTTTTGACAATGTTGTTTATTTTTGTTCCTTGTTCTTTAACGTAAACTTCAAAGTCTCTATCTTGGAGGTATTCTTGAAGTGTTGTTATCGCTGTTAAGGTTTCTGAAGAATCATCTCTTGAAAGAACAGCGATAGTTGGAAGTCCTATTTCTTCAGCAAGATCTTCTGTAGACTTTATAACCCCTGCTTCTTGAAGTTTTTCAGTTAGACCGTTAACGTCAACTTTAAATAAGTAAGTAAGGAGAATAAAGTTTCCTTCTTTTCTTTTACTTTTGACGTCGCTTTGCCATCTTATGTACTGATCTGGATTTTGAAGAATTTCTTTCACTATGCTTTCAGCTTTTCTTTTCTCTTCTGGAGTTTTCAAAATAGGTCTGTCTCCAGCGTAGAGAACGTACCAAATAGCAGCTTTCTTAGCGTCTCTTGTTGCCTGTTCAAAGGTGCAACCTTTACCAGTTGCTCTTATTAAGCTCTCGCCGGTTGTGGTGCTTTCGACAAAGCTTGCTTGTTTTGAGAGAGGTTCTACAGTTAGTGGCATTTTGCAAACGGGTTCTCCGCAAGAGGAGAGATAGAAAAGTGCGAGAGTAGAAACTCCCGCAAGAGCTAATTTATTTGTTAATTTCATCTTTCACCTCTTTATTTGGTTTTTTCTACTTTCATTCTACATACTGTAGAAGGTTTCTTGTAAAGTTTTACAAAAGGACCAACAGTCTTTATGTGGTAATTTATTCCTACACCGAAAGTAAGTCCTCCAGAAACTTCTGCATCAACATCTACATCACCTCGTTTTGCAGATGTTGAAAGTGGTTGATTCCAGCCAAGGTATCCTGCAATTTCGAAGTTAGGAGAGAAGTTATAACCAAACTGGACTTGAGGTTTTATTGCAAAGGAAGATACGCTAATATCTTCTCCATCGTAGAGTAAATATGTTTGATTTCCTTTAGCACTTAAACCTTCCAACGCAAATTCAGCACCTGGCGCGAGGTAAAGTCCAAAATTTCTAATATAAAATCTTTTGTAAAGTCCTAGCCCTAGAGTTAAATAACTTGGATCATCAGTAAATGCAGAACCATTTCCTTCAAACTGAAGTGCATCTCCTCCAAATCCCAGTCCAAAGTTAACATCAAACCAAATTTCAGAAAGAAGAGGGCTGTTAACTGCATATCCTAAATCTAGGGTAGCTCCAAGTTTTACAACTGTAAACATTCCACCGCCGGCAGAAAGATCTTCATCATCAAATTTGGTAACTTCATAATTTTCCATTCCTACTCTTGTGTAGATAAAAAGACCTGTCCAAGGATGTTCTTTTAGTTGGTCTTTAAGTTCGGCTTTTCCTTTTATAAGTTGGAACTCGCTTTCTCCCCTTTCATCACAGTTTACAAAGACTTTACGTGCTTTTACAAAACCTACTGTTTCGATTTTCCCATCAATATTTTCTCTAACGAGATAAGGTGCATCAACTCTTAAGTCTTCTAAGACTCCAATATCTGCCTTTACGGTTGTTCCATTAACATCGTCTACAGTAGCGAATATTGCGAAGTTATCATCTTCTTTCAAAGTAGTATTTACATTTATTCCTGTAGCCTTTGCGGAAGTTAAGATACTTCTCTTAAATAAGAATTCTGTTTCGGTGTTTGTTGGACGGTGATCATATGTGTAGCTTTCTCCTGTTCCAAGTCCAGAAGAACCGTCTAGCTCCTTATAAAGAACAAACTTTCCTTTATCAGCATCAAATTTAAAGATGATTACTTTTACTTTTGAAGGAACCTCTATGGTTGTTGGATAAACTATCTTATAGCCTCTGGACGTTCTTATTTTTTGCGTACTATAGGTTGCTGAAGGATTTACAGGTTCAAAGTATACACCGAAAACGAAAGCTGAATTCATAAGTTTTTTGGCAACTTCTACTGGTATTCCAAGTTCCTTAGCTTTTTCTGTTATAAATGTTTCTTGTTCAGTTTCTGGAAGTTCTTGGTATCTTTGTTCTAATGCGGAAGACATTAGTTTTTCTACAACAGGAGAAAGATCTTCGTTTAAGTAGTTTTCAAGACTTGCTTTAAAATCTTCATAGTTTCCTGTGTCAAAAGAAAAAGTTTTCATCACGTTGTTATCAACACCTATTTTCTCCTTAGCGGTTATTATGTAAGCCTTCGAAGGAGTAATAACTACCTTGTCAAACCTTTGGGTGATTAGCCAGTCGTAAAGTTCCTTGGCAATTTCATTTTCAAGATTCTGATCTATAGTGTAGTACCATGTTCCTCTGCTTTGGCATCTACCTCTTGGAGGGCAATAAGTAACTGGAACTTGTAGATCTCTTTTTGGAAGTCCTAAATCGAGACCTAAAACAGCTTTTCTTTCGTATTTCTTTTGTGTTTCATCTGACTGAACAAGGCTTTCATCTTCTACAGCCCATGAGGAGCTGTTTAGTGCTATAATGGTTGTAAGTCCTAAAAGAAGTTTTAGTGTTGTTCTTGTTCTTTTCATTTTCTACCTCCTCCTCTTTTTATTTTAATTCCACTTTTATTGTTGTTATTTCCTTGGCAATGCTCTCTGGAACATAACCAGAAAGATTTACAGGTTCCTTCCAGTCAAGGATTAGATAAAAGTTTGTATCTTTAAGTGTTGGGAGGTGGAATTTTAAGTATCTATCAAAAGGACTATCGTTTATTTCACTAAATTCAAGAGGGTGAACATCTGCTATAGATGGATAAGAGAAGCCTCCATCCCATCTATACTTTGCTCCAACGAGAGTAAGTTCATCTTTATCTTTAAAGGAAATTTCTAAGACTTTTTTCCTTAGAGTTCTATCAATTTCTTTTGCCAAAGATTCACAAGTTTTTCTGTCCATAGAAAATACAAAACTCCAGATTTCGGAAGTTTTTAAAATATTTTTTATTCCTAAGAAAAATGTGCATTGGTAATCTTTGGTATTGCTTACTGGAACATCTCTTTCTTGCTTTTTAGCTATCGCTGATAGATAACTTTTAACTTTTCTTAAAAGACCTTTCGGATAACCTATTGAGAAACTTAACTTAATAAAGTATCTTTTATCTCCATAAGGATTTTTCTTTAAAATCTCTCCAGTTTTTATGTTAATGTACTGCTTTAAAAAATGATCTGGTTTGTATATCTCATAGTTTAAATTCTCGATCTTAACACTGTTTAACAAGAAGCTCACAAGTTGCTTTGGAGAAAATTCCTCTTTTTCAGTATTAGTACTTTTACTTTCCATTCTCGTACTTGTTAAAGTTTTTATCTTAAAAAGAGGTCTATAGTCAAAGTCTTCTTCTCCTTTAAACTTTTCTGCGTCAAGTTGATTTATAAGTTTTTTTAGAATAGCAGATAAAAGCTTGTTGCTTTTTTTCTGTAAGATAACTTTTTCAGTTTCAAGCGTTGTGTAGAAAGGTTTCATTCTTCCTGAAAGGGTTAAAACAACCTTTCCTTCCTTGTAGGCTTCAACGGTTATGTTGATTGAATGTTTTGTGTATCCATCAATTTCTGTCTTTGTGTCCTTGAACTTTATAAGGATTGCGTTGGGTGATATAGGGAAAGGAGAAACCTCTAAACCACTCTTTGTGAGAATTGCTTTTGCTTCTTCTACCAAAAATGGAACGTTGGAATGAACGAAAACTTTCACTCTGCCCTTTACAATCTTTTGAAGTTCTACGGTTTTTGAAACTTTATCTCCTCTTGATAGAAAAACTGTAAAAGTTTCTGTTTTGTATCCTGGAGCACTTACCTTTACAAGGTATTCTCTTTGGGGAGGAAGTAGAATAGGAGTAAAAGGTTTGTAACTTTTTCCATTTACAAAAATGGAAGCATTTTCAGGTATTGTATTGATGGTAAGCATTCCATAATTTAGGTAAGTGTTTATTTCTTCTACTTTTTTCTTTACAAAGTTTACTATTTCTTTTCTGTTATTTGACAGGTAAGCTATAGAAAGAAGATAGTAAGCTTTGGTTAAGAGCTCTTTTAACTGGTTTTTGTTGAGTTTCGCGAAATCTACTTCTAAGCTTGTTTTTAAAAAGTCTATTGTTGCTTTTAGAGAATCTTCTGTGAAGTAAGCACATACCTTGTAATTGCCGTTTTCAAAGAGAGGTTTTGAAAGTAGGACGCCCTTTAGGAAAGATTCTGATTTCAAAGTTGAAGTTGACTTGTATTTTCTTGAAGTTCTGCCGTTTATTCTTTTTCTTTCTAACTGTGTTTCTGTTTCAACTTTTACCAAAATTTGTTCTGAGAGCTCTTTAAGGGCACTTACTCTTGCTTCTTTTGGAGTTTTCCCAAAACCACAGGCATTAAGTAGAACTTTCACTTTTTTTCTTTTATAGATTAAAACTTTTTCATTTTCAGGATCTACCGAAAAATCTTTTGGAGGTAAATTGGTTTCTTCAAGTTCCTTGAAAGCTTTTTGTGCCTTTTTTTCTTCAAAAAGAATTTTCTCATCTATAGGGGCTGCGTAACAAGAAGTAATGATCAAAAGCATTAAAAATGTTAAAAGTTCTCTTTTCATCTCTCACCTCGCAACAACACCAACGTATAAAACTCCATTCTTTTTATATATACCAACGATTTTTGCCGATACTTCCTGACAGGTTTTTGTCTTTGTATCTACGTAAGTAAGCTTAAAAGTTCCAAAAGGATTTCTTCCTATTTTCCTAAAAATGGAAGTGTTTATCCTTATTCCCTTTACTTTTGCCATTTCTACAAGTGCCTTTTTCAAGGCTGTTTTTAGTTGTCCTTTAAATCCGTTAAGGTTTTTCTTTGCAATACCAACATAGACGTATTCTCCTAAACAATCTGGATCGTCTATCCAGCAAGGTTTCTCTGAATTTAGCTTTTTGGTTGGAATGTCCGGTGATATAAGATAAACGAAAAGATTTCCTTCTTTATCAAAACATAAAGATCTTACCAAGAAGCGTAAAGAATTCTTTTTCCCCGTTGGAGTTACTACAGCGTCTTTTAGATAAAGTTTAAAAGAAGTTAATCTGGTCCTTATAACTTTTTTTACCTCTTTACTTTCAACTTTTGCATTATAAGAGTATAAGAAGAGATCCAATGCTCTTTTTACAGCGATTGAGTATTGTTCCTTAAATGTTGGAGCTTTGAATGCTACTCCTAAGCTTCCTACATAACCTTCAACGGTAGGGTTGCATAAGTACTTAGGTTTACACAATTCTAAAGAACAGATTTTTGCATCTTCAAAGTATGGGAAGTCTTTCTTTTTCTCTTTATAGGCGTAAGCAACGAAAATTTTACTGGAGTAACCAGGTATTTTTATTTTCTTGGTTTCAAATTTTATTCCTTCTTGAGAAGAAACGTTTTCAAGCTTTGTCTTTAGGACTTTAAGACTTTTTGATGAAAGACTTTGAAATTGGGATGGACAAAAGAAAGGAGGATTTTTATTTTCCAAGTTAAGAAGGCTGTAAATAGCACGGCACTTTGCTAAAAACAGCGAATAATCATTACCGTAAAAGCTTTTGTCTGAAAAACCAAGAGCTCCCAAGTGGGAAACATCGGCAGGCTCAAAGAACCACTTTGGGAGCTCTGCGGTATAAAGAGGCGTTGTTTTAACCTCACGACAACCAAGAGTGAGGAAACTTAGCAAAAACAGAAGAATAAGATTTTTCTTCAACTCTATACCTTACTTTGTGGTTTCTTTCTCAAGTTCCTGCTGAGCTTTGTAAGCTTTAAACTCTTCGTATAAGATTTCTTCGTCTCTTGGGTTGTTTAGATTTGCTTTTTGAGCAATTTCGTGAATCATCTCTTTAACAACTTGAGGCTGTAATCCTACGACAGCACAGGCTACAAACTGTCCATCTTGAGTTCTAAAGGTCTTATACTTAAGAGGTCTACTTCCTTCCAAGTACTTATCAGCTACTTGTTTTGCAACGTCTTCAAAAGTGCTACCTATGTATCTTTTCTTGCCTGCAACGGTTCTATTCTTGTATCTTTTTACCATGTTTTTAACTCTTATTCCCAATATTCTTGCAAGTTCACTTCTTGCATCTGCAACAGCTTCTTCCCTTGCATACTGAGCTTCTTCAATGCTTTGAGCAAAGTTACATTTACAAGCAGCAATTCCACCTTCTAGATTGCTGTACTCTGAACAAAAGTCGTCCCAGGGGGTAGAGAATTCTATTGCATTCATAGAAGTTTTAGGCTCTTCTTTCTTTCCTCCACATCCAAAGACTCCAAAGGACATAGCTATCAGTCCTGCCATTCCAAGAACAAGTTTCCTTCTCATCTTTCCCTCCTTCGTTTAGGATTAAAGGTGGAGTGTTATTTCAAAGACCCCTCGGGTTATTCTTTTCAGCAATTTTATAATTGTATCATCTGTAGGTTGGTTTCTTTTTTGTATTTCATAATACCCTCACTCAAAATTACCAGAATTAATTATAATAGAAACCCTCTAAAAAAGTAAAGCTAAAGATACAAAAGGTCCTGAAAATTTGCTTTCAGCTCTGGCATAAATGTAAATATCGTCCTCCTTAGCTGTTTCTAAAACAAAATCAGAGTATCTGTATCCTATCTTACATGTAAAAATTTTAGGAAATACAGATTTTAGTAGTTTATTATCTACTTTAGATTTTTTGGAAAATAAGATACCAAACTCTATTTCGTAAAAGTAACCTTTTCCTCCTTGTAGATATTCTGATTCATTAGCTTTTTCTACATTTTCACTTTTAGGTTCCAACTTTAAAACATATCCCCCAATTACTTTTCCAAAAAAGTTTAAAAAGCCTTTTTGATTCTCTACTTTTTCTACAGTAAGAGTAAGAAAATGTGCTTTCCAGTTCATATTGGGTTCGACGAAGCGATATAGTTCTTTGTTGGATCCTATGACATATAAAGTTTGTGGTAGAGTGTAATCCATAAACCTATATCCAGCTCCTAACGCTAAACCTTCTTTATTAAAGAAAGGATAAAAAGTAATATCTCCTATATTTAGTTCTGTGCTAAACTTAACAAATCCTTCATTTAAAGTGTCAGGATCTATTGAGGTAGAATAGCCTTCTGTTTTTGAATGGATATATGACGCTCTTGATGCCATTCCCTCCCACTCTATTCCTATAAATCCAAGAATTTTGGAAAGTTTCTGTTCTGTAGAGAGTGCTGTTGTTAGTTCTTCATCTTTTTTAGTGAATATATACTTTATTCCTCCTTTTACTCTATGCCATGATCCGCTTACTGCCACTTCCTTTGCAAAAGAGTTCTTTATAGTAAAACGATGGTAGATATCGTTTTCTATATCCTGGTTGTTGGGACTATCATCCTGTTCCCAATGTAAATACCAAGTTCCTAAGGTAAACTCAAGAGTTTGAGATTTTCCATATAAAGGTGTAAAAAGAAACATAAGAAAAAGAATTTGTAGAAAGACATAAAGCCTTCCTCTATATCCATTTTTCTTCACTACTGCCCCCTTTACTCTTCTTCTTTAGTGAGAGAAAATTTGTAGTGGGTGTCGTAGTTATTTTCTCTATAGATTTTCAATATATAAGTTCCTGGTTCGGAAATGGTATAAGTACAACTTCCTGTTTTTCCAATATTGCCATCCACACGACAATCTGAATTATAAAATTTTGTAATGAGTTGGTAGTAACCCCAAGATTCTGTACCATCTAAAATTGATATGGTAAGTACATATTTTCCAGGTGTTGTGATTTTAACTTCATAGTAGTCTACGGTATCAAAACCAACGCCAACCCAATTCTCTATCTCTTCCCCTATTTTTATAGGAGTTGCAAGATTAGGTGTATTATTTGGCTCCCCTTTAGCATCCTGTTTTAAGCCATTATCTACACTTGGATAAACTTCCAGAGCATAATAAGTATCGCACCAACTTTCTCTATAAACTTTTATTTTGTAATTTCCACTTTCCTTAGGTGTGAAATCGAACCAAGTTTGACAATTTGTACATTCACCATCAATAGATCCTTTTGCAATTTCTGAACCAGAAGGAGAGTAAATCTTTGCCCAAAGTTCGGCTCCCCAACAACTTTCTGTCCCTGAGTATGTTCTTAGTCTTACAGTATAAGTCTTATCTTTTTCAAGGTTTTTAAGATCATACCAATCGTAAGGATCAGCTCCTACGCCTACATCAGCCTTTATCTCTTGTAAGAGCTCCAGAGGAGTTGCCATATATTCACTGTCATTCGGTTCTCCATTAACGTCCTGTTTGAGTCCATTGGTTATGGATGGATAAATGATGAATCTGTAATATGCATCACGGTTGTAGTCAGAGTAAATTTTTATGTAGTAATTTCCTGTAGTTTTAGCTTCAAATGAAAATACAGACCAGCCGATTCTATAAAGCCTAGTGGAACCTACTTCTGATCCTGAGGGATCATAGACTCTAAAGTACACATTGTTGTAGTCGTATGTTCCACTTAAAGTTTGAAATTTTACTGTGTAGTATCCTTTAGTAGTAATAGAAAGCCTATACCAATCGACGTAGTCGTGTTTCCAAATGTTTACATCCGAGTAAACAGCCTGCCCAAGCTTAATCTCATATGCTGTTGCCTTTACATCGTTTGGTTCAAGGGTGTTTCCATCCCAGGCAATACTACTTAAAAGATTACCGTCTTTATCTTTTACATCCCATCCGGGGAATAAAGCAATTTTTACATACTCTTTTCCTGAATAAGAAGAGTAGCGATTTTTAGGAATAAGCTTTAATTCATAGTCTGTCTCTTTGTCCAGAACTTCAAGCTGATAATAGGTATTTCCATCATCATACGAATTTCTATATCCGTCTGCATATATCTCACTACGGGTATAACTTTCAGAAATAATATCTTTATCATCAAATATAAGTATTTCATATTTTCCTAGTTCTAAATTAGTAAGTTTTACTGTGTAGGTTTTATCTACTTTTACTTGGCGTATTTCTCCTGGACTTAAAGTATAAGTCCCATTATCATCAGTTTTCAGGTTATCTATAACACGTACTGTAATGTAGAACTCGTAGAGAGGATTACCATTTTCATCCTTTTCTTGAGAGTAAACTCTAACCTTTGTAGTTCCTGCTTTTACAGCATAAATGATGCCATTACTGTCTACTGTAGCAACGCTTTCATCTAAGGATTCATAAAGAAGTGTTTTATCTGTGGTAGCTATAGGAATTTGATAAGTTGACGGGAGATCTATTCCATCTTCTGTAGTATAAAGTTTAATTGTTCCAGCATCTGGAGCTTTTAGCCACACTAAATCCATAGGGTTCACTTTTATATAGAAGGTCTTTACGGTTTTTAGTCCATGCTCATCTTGGACTTCCAAAGTAATAGTATGTGTTCCAGGAATTAAAACTTTTTGGAGATTTTCATTATCTCCTAAGTCTCCTTGTAGATCGGAGAACCATCTTATAGTAACGTTATCAGAATCTGGGTCTGTTATTGAAGTATTTATTACAACCTCTTCATTAGCTTTATACTCTTTAGGATATTGGTTGTTTGTTATATCTGTTTCGGCTGGAGAAATAACTGTAATTTCGGGGTAATGGTTTACTTTAAAGGAAATAGTTTTAGAAGTAGTACGGGCATTACTTTTTGCTTTTACGACGATAGAATAAATTCCCCCTTCATCGGGAGATTTCCATGTAGCTTTTCCTGCAGTAGGATCCATAGCTATGAATTCTCCAAATTCAGAGTCAAATTCGTAAGTAACATTATCTCCGTCCGGATCAACAGCCAATACTTCTATATTAACGGTATTACCAGGATTGAGGAAGTAATTGCCATTCTCATCTTGGGTAACATTTTCTGTAAGAGAATAAACATTTACAACTTTAAATTCAGGTGGATTAGGATCTACATATGTAATCTCGATAGGAGTGTCTATAGTTAAAGTCTCTCCAACAGAAAGACTTCCTAATTCTTTCACTATTGTATTGATAAGATTTCCATCTTTATCGCTTCCATAAACTTTTATATAGTAATCGTTTCCAACAGGCACATTTTGAATAGTAAAGCTGAAAGTTCCATTTACTATATCTCCTATAGGAGAGTAAGTTGTTACAACGTTGCCAGTGCTATCTAATATGTCAATTTTGAGGTTTTCCAAACCTTCAAAATCTTCTGGAAGCTTTATAGTTCCTTCTACTGTTCCGGTTAATCTATGTAGAATGATAGGATCTTCTAATACAGTTGTAACACCTGCTATTACTTCGATTTCTTCCGTAGTAACTTCCTCGTAGGATGAGTCTGAAGATTTTCCAAAGTGGAGTCTATATTTACCTTCGGGGAGACCTGTTATTAAGAAAGCTCCATCTATTAAGGAACCATTCTGCTTTGTTTCAAATTCTCCGTCAAGCCTTTCTACTGTAATATCTATACCGGCATGTTCGGTAGAATCAGAGAAGTAAACGTAACCTGCTATTGCTCCGGTTGTTTCGGATGGAGATAAGAATATAGTTCCTAAATCTTTACTGAGAGATGATAAGTCTATGTTTTCGACAGTTTTAGGTATAAAACCTTCTTTTTTTATAAGGACTGTATAAGTTCCTTTAGCTAAATTTGTAAACTTAAAGTACCCATTATCATCTGTAATAGCTAAAAGATAATTGTCCTTATCCGGTTTTAGAAAAACTAGGGCATTCTGAATAGGATTACCCGTAGAATCTATAACTTTACCAGTAAGGGATCCTTCAAATACTAGATCATCAAGAGATATGGTTACATTCTGAGTTTCATTTCCTACAGAAACATATCTACTTAACAGCACATTTCCATTTATATCAGAAAGCGTAAGAAAATACCTTCCCTCTGGAATTCCTTTAATTATAACGTCTTCTCCTGTGGGGATTCTTTGATAAAGGTCTAAAGAGTTAATGTTTAACCAAACTTCTGAGAATCGGTTAGTTAGGACTTTAATAGAAAAGTCGTATAAAGGTTTTAGTTCTATCTCTCCTAAATCAACAGTTTCTCCCTTTTTAACAGCAATATCGTTTATTTGAACCCCATATCCATCTTCACTTTTGTAGGATATAGAGGCGTCTGCAGTAGGAGGAACGTTAGTAATTACCCAGGTACCATCTTCTTCTTCTTGTTTAATGTTAGATTCGCTGACTTTTAAAGCAGCACTTATAGCCTGAGCTATTTTATCAGGAGTTGCTATTAAACCCCCAGAAGCTTCATACTCGTAGGATCTTTGGATATTTGGAGTTACAAACTTTACTTTAATGGTACCTCCTTCCCTTTCTATTTCAGTAGAGGAGGTGATTTCATTGGAACTTGTGCTAGAACTGTAAGATGTAGTTGTAGTGTCGCTACTAGTACTAGTGGTATCTTGGTAGGTCGTTTGAGTAGTATCTGAATTAGAATTTGTAGAAGTTTCAACAGAACATCCTACTATGAAAGATAAAAGAAATACGAGAAAAATTGTTTTCAGATTTTTTCCCATTTTTCCTCCCTTACTACTTTTTGAAGCTTAGAATATACTTTTTTTCTTCTTAAAACCCTTTTTAAATAGTTCTTGGTTTCTAAAGGTACATTCTTTATAAGTATATCATAAACTTGAGTATGTGATAAAGTATTAATTCTTCCAATTGCTTTCTTAAGGTTGGTTGTTCCAGTAATTGCCCTTGCAACGTTTCCTACGCCTGTGTTGTAGGCAGCGATAGTGCAGTAGAGTCTGCTTCGTGGATCTTTGACATTCTTAAAGTAGTGGTGATATAGAAGATAAAGATAAGTTGTTCCAACTAGAATATTCTTTTCTCCATTGTAAAGGTACGAAGGAGCAAGTAGTACAGGTTTTCCGTAGATGATTCTTGTTGCGTCCCTTCCTGCAGTTTGAGGAACTATTTGCATTAAACCGTAAGCCGGAACTGGAGATTGAGCGAAAGGGTTAAAAGAGCTTTCTGTATGAATAATTGCAAAGACAAGAGCTGGTTCTAAATGGTATTTACTGGCAAACTTGTAAACATGAGGTCTATAGCGTAAAGCTTTTCTTAAAAGGTTTTTGTATGGAAACTTTATTTTTACAGTATAAACCCTGTTGTTTCTTATCTTTGACTTGGATACCGATAGGTTTGATGTTTTAACCACTCTTTCCGAAAACCTTTTAGCCTCTTTCAGAGAAGGTTTCTTTTTAAAAAGAAGATCAGTAATTAAAGGTTCTTTATCTACTTTTGCTTTCTTTACGTATTTTAAAGTTGAAATTCTTTTTTCCACCCTTTGTAATAGCTTGTTGTTTCTAAAAGCTGTTTCCTTATCTTCCAAAATAAGCTTAGTGAGTTCTTTCTTGATACGTTTTTCTGCTTCTTTTTTAGAGGGTGCTATAACTGAAATCTCTATTTCACCTTTTTCGTAATCTATACTCTTTTTGGCTTTTAAGTCTTGAGAATAGTCTACCCATCTTTTCTTCGTAGGTACTTCAGCTTTCCCCCAAACGGCAGCGATTTCTTTTTTGTACTTTTCAAACTCTTGTTGATAAATCCTTTTATATTCTTCAAACTCTTTATTCAGTTCCCTTACGTACTGATTAAAGCTGTTTTTTTCATTCTTACTAAAGGAGTTGAACTCTTTAGTTTGAGATAAATAGTAGTTTTTAAAACTTTCAGGATTTTCGGAATATGCCACACTATACATTGAAAAGGAAATAAAAGAAAAAGTTAATATCCTTTTAAGAATATGAAAAAGTTTCATAAATCCCTCCATCTATCTTCTTCATTATTTATTTTAACGAAAAAAGGGCAGGAAAACTGCCCTTGAGTTTAGCTATTTTGATAAACTTCCATAGCTGCCTTAATAGAATCTCCAAACTTAAAATCTTTATATCCAAGTTCATAAAGTGCAAACTCAACAACTTCAAGACCTGTAAGAATGTCAAATATATCTACATATCCCATGTGAGAAAGTCTAAATATCTTTCCTTTAAGATGTTCCTGTCCCCCTGCTATTGTTATTCCAAATTTTTCTCTTGCGAGTTTAACAATATCTTGTCCGTTGATACCTTCTGGAGAGTAAACTGCCGTAACACCATTTGCAGGCCTTTCAGAAAAAAGTTTCAAACCTAAGGCTTTGACTCCTTCTTGAGTTGCTTTTGCTAAAAGAGCGTGTCTCTTTGCTACATTCTCAATTCCCTCTTCTTCTATCATCTTTAAAGCTTCATTTAAAGCAACTACAAGGTTTGTGCTTGCAGTATAAGCTGTCTGTCCTTCTTTCTGTTTTTTAAGTTCTTTTCTTAAATCAAAATAGTAGCTCCTTGATTTTACTTTTTTTAGTCTTTCCTGTGCCTTTTCGTTTAGGGAAATTATTGCAAGTCCTGGAGGTGTCATTAAGGCTTTCTGGGAACCTGTAATTGCTACGTCTATTCCCCATTCATCGGTTGGAATGTCGTAAACACCGTAAGCTGTTATTCCGTCAGCTATTAGAAGAATGTCATCGTAGTTTTTCAAGATCTCACCTATGCCTTTTACATCGTGTATTGTTCCTGTAGAAGTTTCACATATCTGAACTAAAACACCTTTAACAGTAGAATTTTCTTTTAATACTTTTTCTATCTTCTCCAAATCTACACTTTTTCCCCATTCAACTTCTATGACTATTGGATTTACTCCGTAAATTTCACAAAGTTCTTTCCATCTTTCTCCAAACTTTCCACCAACGACAACTACTGCACTATCGCCAGGATTGAAAAGGTTTACAACTGCCGATTCCATAGCACCGGTTCCAGAAGAAGCTAAGATAAGAACTTCACCTTCCGTTTTAAAAAGTTTCTGTAGTCTTTCTCTTGCTTCAAGGAAAACCTTTTTGAACTCAGGACTACGGTGATAAAGTGTTGGTCTTGATAAAGCTTCTAAAACTCTCGGTGGAACGATTGTTGGCCCTGGAGTTAAGAGTCTCTGTTTTATCGGTCTCAAGGCATACCTCCTAAATATTGTTTTCCCATTCTAAAACTTCTAAGAACTTCATAATTATCGTTTTTTCTCCAAAAGTTGGAAAGAATACAGTAACCTTTGCATTATCTCCTGTTTCTGAAACTCTTAGAACCTTTCCTTTCCCAAATTTTTTGTGGAAAACTGTTTTTGGATTTTTTCTATGTTTTATGGAAGTTTTTATCTCAGCACTGGCAATTCCTTCACTTTGCTTCTTTTCTTTTTTCTTTACTTCCTTAATTAAGGATTTAGGAATTTCGTCCAAGAACCTTGACTTCTTAGTAGGTTTTACTTTCCCAAAACTTCTGCGACTTTTAGCGTAAGAAAGAGAAAGTATCTTTTTTGCCCTCGTTATAGCTACATAAAAAAGCCGTCTTTCTTCTTCCATTTCTTCAAAAGAATCGAGGCTTTTTATGTGGGGGAAAAGTCCTTCTTCCAAGCCTACAATAAAGACTATCGGGAACTCAAGCCCTTTTGAAGCGTGAACGGTCATTAAGACAACTCTTTCGCTTTCTTCCATTTCGTCTTGATCAGATGAAAGGGCTATTGTGTTGAAGAACTCTATATAAAGTTCTTTACCTTTTAATTTTTCTCTTTCTGCAAACTCAGAAATAGTGTTTCCAACTTCTTTTACGTTTTCAAGCCTTGTTTCAAAGTCTGTAGGGTTTTCCTTCCTTAAAAATTCTTCGTATCCGGTTTCTTTTAAGATAAAGTTAATGACGTCAAAAGGAGAGAAGTTTTTCTCTATTCTTTCCCTTATTTCTTTAATTATGTTTATAAGAAGTTCAACAGAGTTTTTTTGCTTTTCAGTTTTAACAAAACTTAACAGTTTCTCTAAAGCTTTTATGGAGGACTTCTCTTCTTCAAGAAGTTCTTTTAGGACTTTTTCTACTTTTTCTCCAAGTCCTCTTCGTGGGGTGTTTAGAATTCTTAGCAAGGATATTTCATCGCTTTCGAAAATAGCCACTCTCAAGTATGCTAGGATATCTTTAACTTCCTTTCTTTCGTAGAACTTAATTCCACCAACGATTTGATAAGGTATATTCTCACGCCTTAGGGCATCTTCTATTATCCTTGACTGTGAATTGGTTCTGTAAATAACTGCAATTTCGTGTGGCTTTACGTTCTTTTTGAGAAACTGTTTAATCGTTTTAGCTACGAAAAGTGACTCTTGAGTATCGCTTTCAGCAGCAAAAAGTCTTATTGGTTCTCCTTGAGGGTTATCTGTGTAGAGGGTTTTTCCTTTCCTTAATTTATTATTCTTTATTACGCTATTTGCTGCTAAAAGTATAGTTTTTGTACATCTATAGTTTTTCTCAAGCTTTATAACTTTTGCGTTTTTGAAATCTTTCTCAAATGAGAGAATGTTTTCAATGTTTGCTCCGCGCCAAGTGTAGATACACTGATCCTCATCTCCTACGACACAAATATTTCCTTTTTCTTTTGTTAGAGCTTTTACGATTTCGTATTGTATTTTGTTGGTATCTTGATATTCATCTACTAAAACGTATCTAAAGAACTTAGAGTATTTTTCTCTTAGATTTTCTTTTTTTAAAAGATCTCTTCCTAAAAGGAGTAAATCATCAAAATCTAATGAATCGGTTTCCCTAAGTTTTTTCTCATAAGCTTTAAATATTTCTTTTATTTTGTCTATTTCTATTTCCTCTAAGGATTGCGTTCCGTTTTTTACGTTACTAATTATTGAAGAAATAGCTGCAGGGGTATAGAGTTCTAAATCAAGGTTTAAATCCTTTATTATTTCTTTTAGAATCCTTTTTTTGTCGTCGGTATCAAGAATTAAAAAGTTTCTACTTAGTCCAACAGTTTCAGCTTCTCTCCTTAAAAGTTTTACGCAAAAAGAGTGAAAAGTCGAAACCCAGATGGGAGTATCTAAACCAAGTAGATTAGAAACTCTCTCTTTCATTTCTCTTGCAGCTTTGTTGGTAAAGGTTATTGCCAGTATCCTTTGCGGTTCAAAAGAAAGGGCTTTTACCATGTAGGCTATCTTGTAGGTAATTACCCTTGTTTTTCCAGAACCTGCTCCTGCTAAGATAAGTAGTGGAGAATCAAAATGTAGAACAGCTTCCCTTTGCTCTCTGTTCAGATCTTTCAGAAGCTCTTCCAAACTACTACTCCATATTTTGCGATTTGGAGAGGGAATTATCTTATAGTAAAGATAGAAAAGTAAAGTAGTAAAATTTAAATAAGGAGAGGGTGGCAGGAAGCGAAGTGGAATTATTCTT